>CAXUIG010000024.1:0-41232 GCA_964250845.1 uncultured bacterium
CCTCAGCCCCTCCCCCTCTCCCAATCTAGTGCTGGATGGACTACTAGGGGAGTTGTTTTTTCAGTGCTTCCAGGGAAGCCCAGCGCCGGTCAGTTGGTTTTTCTGCAGCGCTCTTATCGGTGGAGAGAATGCCTGCACACTGGGCATCACACAGCTGCCTCAGGGGAATTTCCAGACACAGCTGCTCGTAAAGCCACTCGCTGGGAAAAAAATAGCCCTGCGGCGGTAGCGTTTCTACTAAATCTTCCAGAGCAACTTCCCGCTCTAGAGGGCCGTCATATGGTTTGTCAGCTGCTTCATCTAACCAAATCATTTCAGAGGTATCGACCACCAAGCGATGATTGTACTGTTGCAAGCATCGGTGGCAGGTCAAAGTAATAATCGTTTCCGCCTGGGCTGATACCTCCAGATAATTTCCATGGTGCTGAACCCGGAGCCTACCGCGAACTGGAGTTAATGTCTCCAGACCGGGCAGAAACTCCTCAACCTGAAGCACTGCTGTCTGCTCCGGCAGTTTGGTTAGCTGTGGAATGTAAATTGCATCCATAGCGATTGTGAGCTATCCTCACGAAAAGTCATGTCTGTAACTGGGTATCACCCTGATTCTACATTCCAGTCTAATCGTGGAGTGCAAAAACCGTCATGAAAAGTAGCGTTTAACTCGCGCCTGATTCCAGCTGTCGCACAACGAGATGGCGATGCGGCTCTTTGCCCCGGCTAAAGGTTTCCAAATCCGTAAAGTCCTTCAAGAATGTGTGGACTTGACGGCGCTCAGCCGACGAAAGGGATTTGATTTCAACTTCTTTACCAGAAGAGCGCACCTCAATAGCGGCATTTTCCGCCAGCACTTGGATTTGGGCTTGCCGACGGACGCGATAGCCATTCAACTCAACCGTGTAAGACGCTTGCTGATCTTGTGTTTGGCTCAAGTTCAGAATTGCATTAGCCAGATACTGAATCGCATCTAGCACTCTACCTTCAGCGCCGATTAAAACCTCGATTTGTTCGGGGGTTAAGTTGGTTTGATCAATTGTCAACCAGTAGCTATCCGGTTCCTGGACATTGCCGTTTAAGAGAGCGGTTGTTTCTAACTCAGCCTTAACATCAGCAGGCAACCCAGTTTTTTGCAGCAGTGTTTCCAGCCACTGCTGACCCCGCTGCATTCGACTATCGGTCATACTTACCCTGAAGCCTTACCTTTCTTAGAACGTCCTGGCTCAAAGGGGAGTGACTGGCGTCCTCCTGTGCTATCTGCCTCTTTCGTCTGGGCTGCCGCCTCCACAATTGTTTGCAGGTTTTCCGGCAGCGGTTCACGGGAGACAATAAACGTCTGGAGTGTCTGAAAGATGTTGGCAATGAGCATGTACATCAACACCCCAGCTGGTAGAGGAAAGAACAAGAACATCCCTGAGAAAATGATTGGGGTGATCTGGTTGACTGTCTGCTGCTGCGGATTGCCAGTGGAACCTTGACCTGAAAGAACCTGGTTAATGTAGATGCTGATGCCAAAGCACACCACCATGCCCACAATATCCCAGTGGATCTTGCCGTCTGGATCAAATGCGCCAACCCGACCTAGGGCGTCGATGAAGAGAAATCCTTTATCTGATGCCAGTCCTGGAATCGTTCCTTGAATCGTTGCTTCTCCCGGCTGCAGGGCTTCTAAGTTGCCGTCTGCATCCATTTTTACCCGCTCTTCTCCTTTTGTAACCTGCCAGTGGGGAACAATTTTTGTTTCGGGATGTTCGGCTAGCAGCGCTTTGAACGGTTTGCCCTCCACACTCTGAAATTCAACTGTGGTTTTCTGCCCCACCGCTAAGCGGTTGCCGGTATTAAGGATGCCGATAATGGGAGCATGAACCCCATCCGTAATGTAAATGTTCTGGGGGGCAGTGGAAAAGGCTTGGGGTTGAATCTGTGTAATTTGTTCTTGCGGAAATATTTGCAAGTTGACAGTGTAGTTTATATCTGAAAAGGGTGAGCCGCGCAGGGTGGCAAACAGAGCAAACAGCACCGGCATTTGCAGCACTACCGGAAGACAACCAGCCAGCGGGTTGCCAAATTCTTTGTAAACGGCGCTCATTTCTTCCTGCTGCTTGGCAGGATTGTCTTTGTAGCGCTCCTGAATTTCTTTGACCCGCTTTTGCATCAACGGTTGAGTAACCCGCGTGCGACGCATATTGCGAATCGAGCCAGCACTCAGGGGATAGAGTGCAAAGCGAATGACTAGTGTCAACGCCACGATCGCAAGTCCATAGCTTGGCACGATCCCATAGAAAAAATCTAGGATCGGCAGCATCACGTTGTTGGTGAGAAACCCGATACCAAAATCCATTGGGGTGAATTCAACCTGAGATACTCTGAATTGTCTGAATCTAATCTATCCGATAGTGAATTTGTCTGCTTAACGACCACGAGCTAAAGTCAGCGATTTAAAGCAGGATTCGCTGGCGGATTTTTGGCTGCTATTTTCTCATTGATGTAGTCATAGATTTCGCGGAACTTAGGTAGAGACCGGAGTTCCAGACGACTGCCATTTCTGAGCGTTATCACCATATCACCCCACAAGCCAATGCCGCGGGAAACTTTAACGACCTTGACAATTTCTGAGTAGATGATGTCAGTGCGATCGCGCCCCATCCAACCACCAGTTACGGAAATCCGGCGATTGGTGATGCGGTAGCGCAGCCACAACGCCCTTACAATCGATCCAACTGTCAACGGCAAGGCAATCAGCGTTAGCCCGAGCAGCAAATTTATGATCAAATCCCCAATATGGGGACCGCCTTCATAGTATATTTCCTCACGAATGCCCATTTATTACCTCTGCTTCTGCCAACAACTGCTCTAATTCTTGCAGAAATTGCTTGTAATCGCACTCGGATTGTGCCGCTGACGGTTGAACAACCACAACGAGCCGCCATCCAGATGATAACTGGGGCAATAGCTGACGAAAAGCCGCGCGGATCTGCCGCTTGAGCCGGTTGCGAATTACAGCCCTCTTGCTAACTTTAAGGCTAATCGAGATGCCAATCCGCGTTGGCATCAGGTTTACTTTTGATGCCGGTTGTATAACTGTGACGGCATCCGGGTTGGTCGTGTCCGCTTTTAAGCGTAATGCTCTCAGGGTGAAGTGAGGACTGCCACGACGAATTCCTTCCCGGAACACCGCCCGGAAATCTTGCCTACTAGTCAGTCGATTCGCTTTGGGCAAAGCCACAAGTCGTTTATCGCAACTGCATCAACTCCATAGTTTTGTTGCTAAACGGCAAGACGATACCGTCCCTTTCTTCTGCGAGCCTTAATCACGTTTTGACCATCTGGGGTGCGCATGCGGGCGCGAAAACCAGAGGTTCTTTTTCTTTTACGGTTGGTGCCTTCCAGGGTGCGCTTCATAGCTTTTAATCTGAGCTTGTTGGCCTAAAAAAAGTCGTAATCTCTTATCTTATCACTAATCCTGCTGAGAACCAATGCTCAAGATCCACGTTCCCAGGTAACGGCGCAGTGGCACGTCACCAGGAGAGAGAACCTCGCAGTTGAAATAGAAAGTGCCACCGAAGGCTGGGTTTTTCACGTTAGAAAACACCACCTCGACTGGCTTGTCGGCAGGAACCGGCTCCTGGAGATTGATTTCAACTAGGTGATTTTCTTTGTCCCATTTCACGTTTTGGAGTGGCACTTTTTTGCCGCTGGCACGTACTTCCATGCTTTTGGTGTCGAGATCGCCTCTGTAATACTTCGGATAGGAAATGGCAAATTCGGAAACCGCCAATTTCATCTTCTTGGCAGGAATTCGCAGGTGGTAACGATCCCACTGATTGCTTAAACCGCCAAAATCTAATCGGTAGGGCAGCTCGTTTTCGCTCTTGATACCGCTAAATATAGTGAATCCGGGTAAACTCTGCCCCCAACTGATAGCTGGCAACCCAGTTAGCAAACAACTGGTAACGGCTAGGGTAGAAACTAAGCGTCGCATAGAGGCTCCTGTGGAAAACATCGGTCTGGTAGCTGAATGACTGGGAGTTGTTACTACACTTTACTCCTGACTCAAAAAGTCAGGACGTTCAATGCTAGCAAAAAGTTCGGTCGGCAAGTTGGATCGGGGGAGCAGCAATGAAAATACGCACGCAACTGGCTCCTCCTGACTCCTGTTCAATTCCTTCCCGAGTTTTTCACTTTTGGGACCTAAGCTTACGCATAGACTTGGTTGAACAATTACCTAGATTTTACGGCATCGCTCAAAAGCTGCTATACCTATTTCCTCATGTAGGTTAAATCCTCACTTGCACTACCGTGATGCTAACTGAGCAACCTCACGGCTGCTAAAGGTAAAAAGCATTATCCACAAGTAAATCGCCAAAAGTTAACTAAATTCTAATTAGGAGTTAGAGCATGAGTAGTAGATTTTCGTATTTGACTTATCAGCTTTTTATGTCATCAATGCTGGGTTTACTGTTGATTCCAGTTCGAGCGTTGGCACTTTTTTCAGCTTCAGACATATCTTCGCCAGTGAGTGCTGTAAATGTCTCAAACCCCACGACTATTGTTGGCAATGGTACACCGTCAAGCTGCACTGAAGACACTTTTACACAAGCAGTGGTTAAAGGAGGGATAATTACGTTTAATTGCGGTTCTTCTCCTTATACTTTAGTTCTAAGTTCAGAGAAAACAATTACGAGTGATACTGTCATTGACGGCGGCGGTCTTGTCACTTTAAGTGGCGGTAATAACGTTCGCATTTTGAGCATCAAAAGTTCTTATGAAAAAAATTCACCAAGCTTAACAGTACAGAAGATAACCTTTGCCAATGGCCATACAACTGATGTTCCTAATACAACAAGTACAACTCAAGGTGGTGCTGCGATTTACCGGCTTGGGGGTACGCTGAGTGTCATCAACAGTACTTTTACCAATAATGTGGGTCCAGTAACAGGTCAGGACGTGGCTGGCGGTGCAATTAATTCTGTCGGTGGAGGCACAACAACCATTGTTGGCAGCGTTTTTAAAGGCAATCAAGCTAGTAATGGCGGAGCTATAGGAAGCCTGGGAAGCGCACTCAACCTCGTTAACAGCGAAGTGTCGGGCAACACGGCAACAGGTAATGGTGGTAACCCCGGCAACGGCGGTAACGGCGGAGGTATTTATCTAGATGGCGAGAATAGCTATTTCGGTGTGGCTGTTAATTTATCCGGTGTAAAAGTTACCAATAACAAAGCGAATGCTTTTGGCGGCGGATTGATGCATGTTGCCTATCATGGCGAGACAACGACGATTGACAAATCCTCATTCGATAACAACACTATTCCCAATCAGTCTGTAAGTTTTGCCGGTGGGGTTTATTTACAAGGCACAAATATCACCATGACGAATTCGAGCGTGTCAAAAAATACGGCTAACGGTCCGGGTGGTATGTATGTTGGTTACAGCTCTGTGCTGAATATGACAAACGACACCGTTGCCCAAAACACTGCGGTCACCGGCTTAGGCGGCGGGCTTTTCATTGACAACAATGTCAGCGGTACAATCTTGAATTCAACAATTGCCAGCAATCAAACGCCCGGTCCTTATTCTTTCGGTGCCGCGATCGCTGGGGGCAGTGCCAATGTGTTGCTGGGAAACACAATTATTGCTAACAACACTGTAGGTAATGCCTACAATCCAATCAGTTGCACTCAGAAGCTGGGCAATCTAGGAGGGAATCTCCAGTATCCTATTACCCGGCAAGGGGGTGGCTCCGATGACCCTAATTCTTTATGTTCGGATGGAGTGATCAAAGCAGATCCTATTCTCGGTCCTCTTCAAGATAACGGCGGTCTAACTCTCACCATTGCTCCAGCGCAAAACAGCCCAGCTGTTCATCAGAGCCAAAATAATTGTCCGACGACTGACGAGCGCGGACAGCCTCGCCAAACTCCTTGTACCATAGGTGCTTACGAGTTGCCCTAGCAGACTTTTTCAGCCCACGCATAGAAAACTAACCAAACCCCAGAACAAAAACCCAACAGGATTTCTGGGGCTAAATCTTTTCCTCCTTGCAAACTATAGGCAGCGTAAAGCAGTATAAAAATTCCTCAGGCTGGCAACATGCAGAATTCAGCCGATTCTGCAACTGTCGAAAAGTAGATACTCTTTGCTCAGAAAAAGTTTACAGTTTGTAACAGTTATTAAAAACGAAAAAAAAATGGCTGACATTGTTGATACTGCAGTTAACGCTGGTTTCAATACCCTAGTTGCGGCAGTCAAGGCGGCCAATCTGGTAGATACTCTCAAAGGTCCTGGCCCATTTACCGTCTTCGCACCAACTGATGATGCGTTTGCCTTCGCTACCTGCGGGTACGGTAGACGCATTAGTTAAGGACATTCCAAAACTCACGAAGATCCTGACCTATCATGTCGTTTCAGGAAATGTAATGGCTGCTGACGTGGTAAAGCTGAAGTCGGCTACCACAGTTGAACCTTCAACTGTGAAAATTGATGCTTCTAATGGCGTCAAAGTTAATGAATCCAAAGTTGTGACACCGGATGTTGCTGCTGACAACGGCGTTATCCACGTCATTGACAGTGTACTGCTTCCTGCATAAGCTCGTACTTTGAATCGATGATATAACCTATGGAGAAGCAACTAGAGATAGTTGCTCCCCCGTAAATGTTTTGACGTGACGCAGCAGAGTTGTTCAGATCTAATTAGTTTGTAACACCTGATGCAGACCACATCAGGTTGAGAATAAAGTTAATTTTTGAATTAACTTTAATTTAATATAACTTCATAAGATTTCATGATAAGTAACCAGAAAACCCTGATTTCCCAAGCAGAGTATGCGAAGAAATTACGTCCCCTCCTTCCTATTGAGGCGTTTGTCCCTGATCCGAGTAAGTTAGTCATTTTGTGCATTAATCTGACCATCTTGATTCTGGGCTGGGCGATCGCAGCTCGGCTGGATCGTTGGCCCCTATATCTTTTATGGCTTTATTTACCGCTAGCAGTGGTGATGGGCAATAGCGTCATTGTCTTGCTATTCAGCTGCCATAACATCATGCATAATAGCGTAATTAAAAATTCCCGTCTAATGCATGTTATTAGTTTGTTAGGGCTAACGATGATGTGGATGCCACCAACATTGTGGAAAGCAGTTCATAACGGAGAGCATCACAATAAAACAAATTCCTTGGCCGACCCTGATCGCAATTACTTATACGAGCAGCCTAAGACTTGGGGAAAATGGATTCAGAATCTATTTGTGCCTTCTCTTGAAGTCAATCCCATATGTTTAACAGTCGGAATGACAACAGCATGGGGAATCTGCACTTTTCGCAATCTTACCTCTGTGCTGTTATTTAATCGGAAATCGGTTGATTATGTTCCTGCCGCTTTTACGCTCAGTGCTAAAAAACGTATAGCGATCGCAGGTGAATTGCTTGTAATGTTAATGATTCATTCAATGATTTTTACATATTTGCAATTCTCTCCTCTAAAGCTCGTGCTTAGCTACTTTATACCCCTGAGTATTGGCTATGCTGGATTTATGTTTTATATTTATACAAATCACATGCTTTGCCGAATGACAAGCGTTAACGATCCACTAATCAATAGCCTTTCTCTACGGGTCCCTAAAATATTTGACAAGTTGCATTTAAATTTTTCTTACCATACAGAACATCATATTTTCCCTGGAATGAACTCTGACTATTATCCGCTGGTTCAAGAGTTATTGAAAGTTCACTACCCTGACCGCATGAATTTATTGAATGCTGGGGATGCTTGGCGCTTACTGATGCAAACTCCTCGACATTACAAAGATGAAAATACCTTTACAGATTGGTCAGGAAAAAAGACTGTTACTTGCCCTTTAAGTCAAAACTCTGTTCCCGAGTAGCTATGTAGGCACTTCAACAGCGTTACCCAGGCACACCTCACCTAGCCCTCTATGGACCAGATTCTGCCCAAAGATGACTCCGCCTTTCACACGGCGGTAAGTTGTCAGGGTAATCAAGGGTTCTCGCCCACCCATCCCGGTAGTTTGGTCAATCGTTGTAATCATACAGCGCGTGCATGACTTTACCACGTCAAAGGTCACCTTACCAATTCCCACAGTGTGCCAGGTATCTTCGGCGAAGGGTTCACAACCAGAAACTACTAGGTTAGGCCGGAAGCGATTCATCGGCAGCGGTTCTGAACAGCGCCTGTTCAGATCAGCCAGGGATGCCTCTGAGATCATCAGTAATGGAAAACCGTCCGCGAAATTAACCTGTGCATCTTTGGGCGCATAGTTCGGGTCAACAGGGCGGATGAACCCCTCTGCCATCCGCACTAGACGACAGCTCACGCCCAAGAAGGTGCTGAACCACTCTGCTGCCTCGTCTCCCTGATCAATCGCTCGGCAGTTGTCGCGCCAGACTCTCACATCAACCTCCTCACCAACTCTGCTTTGCAGGGACAAGCGAAGTTCAGGTAGGTTAGGTGCTATCAACCGCAGAAATTTGGGCTCCAAAGCCGTCTCAACCAGTGCCAAGCGTGGCAACTGGCGCTGCGTGAGGAAGCGACCCTCGGCATTGACCACCATCCAGTTGCGATCGTGCTGCAGTCCGCGTGCATCTAAACGCGCAGACGCCAATGAGATGCCGCGACACGATTTTACCGGGTAAATGTAGATCGCTGAAAGAATCGGTGCTTTTGTCAAGGTGGATACACTAGCTGCGCTCAATCAGACTAGTAATGTTGATAAATTTGTATTATTGTATCTAATTTTATTAGGTTGTTAGAAAAATTAATAAATTCAACCGCTACACTCGCGAGTTAACTTGCGCTAAATTCAACCAAGATGAAGTGTGAGAAAAGCCTTAATAGTCAGATTAATAGCTGCTTAGACTGATCTTAGACTCATCTTAGACTATACTTGCGGGTTGATCAGGTAATTAATATTAGGTATGTAACAAAGGGGGCGATCGCGCTCTTTCAATTCATAAAAAAAGTTGAAGACAAGCATTCAAAATTTTGAGCCCAAGATCGGATTTGCCAAGTCCGATACTTTTTCTACGTGAAGAGAAATTGTGATTTAAACGGCTTGAGTTCAAGCCGCCTACAGAGAATGAGTGTTCCCCCTAAGGAGATTGGATGAAATTAGCGGTTGCCAAAGAAGTTGAAGTCGGTGAACGTCGTGTCGCCTTAGTGCCTGAGACAGTAGGTCGCCTGGTAAAACTTGGTCTAGAGGTGTGGGTAGAGGCTGGAGCTGGTGAGCTGTCGTTCTGCTCTGACGCCGCCTATGAAGCGGCAGGAGCAAAGATTATATCCGATACTGACACCTTATGGAGTGAGGCGGATATCCTGCTGAAGGTGGGACTACCGCAAGAACGAGAGGATGGGCGCTCAGAAGTTGACTTGCTGCGGGAAGGGGCTGTGCTAATTGGGTTTCTCAATCCCTTAGGTCAACCAATTTTGGCCCAGCGTCTGGCAGAGCGCAAGGTAACGGCTTTCAGTATAGAAATGATTCCGCGCACCAGCAGGGCACAGAGCATGGATGCTTTGTCGTCGCAGGCGTCAGTGGCGGGTTACAAAGCTGTACTGATTGCAGCGGCAGCGCTACCTAGGTACTTCCCGATGTTGACAACAGCTGCTGGCACGATCGCACCGGCGAAGGTGTTTGTCATGGGTGCTGGTGTAGCAGGGCTGCAAGCGATCGCAACTGCCAGACGAATGGGTGCTGTGGTGGAAGCGTTTGATATCCGCCCCGCTGTGAAGGAAGAAGTGCAGAGCCTCGGTGCCAAATTCGTCGAAGTCAAGCTTCAGGAAGAAACTGTGGCGGCAGGGGGTTACGCCAAAGAAATTTCCGAGGTGTCTAAGCAGCGCACCCAGGAGGTTGTAGCCGAACACGTCAAGCAGGCGGATGTGGTGATCACCACCGCCCAAATTCCTGGCAAAAAAGCACCGCTCCTAGTAACCGAGGATATGGTGGCACAGATGAAACCAGGCTCCGTAATTGTCGATCTTGCCGCTGAGCAAGGGGGCAACTGCGCCTGCACCGCTCCAGGAAAAGATGTTCAGTGGAACGGTGTTACCATTATTGGCCCAATTAATCTGCCCTCGTCGATGCCGGTACACGCCAGTCAGGTTTATGCCAAGAACCTTTCGGCGTTAGTCCAACTCCTGATCAAGGACAGCGCCCTACAGCTCAATTTTGAAGACAATATCATCGACGCTGCTTGCATTACCCACGCCGGTGAGATTCGGAACCAAAGAGTGCGGGATGCCCTGGCTCAAGTTAGTACAACTGTTTGACATGAAAAGGAGTTTTTAGCTCGATGAGTGAAGCATTAATTGCTGCTTTGTTCGTATTTGTCTTGGCGTCTTTTGCTGGGTTTGAACTGATCAACAAAGTGCCGCCAACCCTCCACACGCCCTTAATGTCTGGAGCCAACGCAATTTCTGGCATTGCCGTGATTGGGGCGTTGGTTGTCTCTGGCGATCGCGATTGGAATGTGTCAGTCGTTCTCGGCTTGATTGCCGTGGTGCTGGCAACCATTAACGTCGTGGGTGGTTTCCTCGTCACGGATCGGATGTTGCAAATGTTTAAGAAAAAAGAGGTGAAAGCGTGAGCGACTTTCTGCCAACTGGAATCCAGCTGACTTACTTAGTCGCTGCATCGTTATTCATCCTGGGTTTGAAAAAGCTGGGTTCACCTGCCACAGCTCGTCAAGGGAATTTGTGGGCAGCGATTGGGATGCTTTTGGCGATCGTGGCGACTCTGCTGGATCGGCAGGTGTTGAACTACGAGATGATTTTGGTGGGTCTTGCGATTGGCTCCTTGGTGGGAGCGATCGCAGCCCAGAGAGTGCAAATGACCGAGATGCCCCAGATGGTGGGTTTATTGAACGGACTTGGAGGCGCAGCCTCTGCCCTGGTTGCAGTGGCGGAATTTTGGCGGTTGTTGGGAACCTCACAACCAATACCCCTCGACGCCAACATCTCCATACTACTGGACGTTTTCATTGGTGGCGTCACCTTCACAGGTAGTATGGTTGCCTTTGCGAAACTGCAAGGCATCATCAGTGGTTCCCCGATTACATATCCGTTGCAGCAACCGATTAACGCCTTACTCCTGGTTAGCTTTGTGGTGGGCAGTGCCTATCTACTAGTCACACCAGAAAACCTATCGGTGTTCTTGGGGGTAGTTGCTGTTTCCTCACTCCTCGGTGTGCTGTTTGTCATTCCCATTGGCGGTGGCGATATGCCGGTGGTGATCTCGCTGTTGAACTCGTTGTCGGGGGTAGCCGCGAGTGCCGCTGGTTTTGTGGTGATGAACAATATGCTAATCATCGCTGGTGCTCTGGTGGGGGCATCTGGGTTAATCCTGACTCAGATTATGTGTAAGGCGATGAACCGCTCCCTCCCCAGTGTGTTGTTCGGTGCCTTTGGGAAAGCTGGGGGGTCTGGCAGCAGTACAGCAACAGCGCAGGGTGAAAAAACTGTCCGCAGCATTGATCCGGAAGAAGGGGCGATGATGTTGGGCTATGCCCGTTCCGTGGTGGTTGTACCAGGGTATGGGATGGCGGTGGCTCAGGCGCAGCACAGCGTTCGCGAGTTGGCTGATCAGTTGGAACGCCTGGGCGTAGATGTGAAGTACGCCATTCACCCAGTTGCTGGACGGATGCCGGGACATATGAACGTGCTGCTGGCAGAGGCGAATGTACCCTATGAGCAGCTATCTGATATGGATGACATCAATCCGCAGTTCGAGCAGACGGATGTCGCCCTGATCATTGGGGCAAACGATGTGGTTAACCCAGCTGCTCGTCACGATTCCGCTAGCCCCATCTACGGGATGCCCATCCTAGAAGTGGATAAGGCGAAGCACACAATTGTGATTAAGCGAGGTATGAGTACAGGTTTTGCTGGCGTAGACAATGATTTATTCTATAAAGACAAAACCATGATGCTGTTCGGCAGCGCTAAAGATATGGTGGCGAAGCTAGTTTCTGAAGTTAAGCAGCTGTAAGAGTTGTGGGGGGGTACATGACTATGTACCCCTGCCCCTGGTAGGGGATTTTTTCTGCCAGCCCGTATTATTGAGCCTTTGTATCGCTACTTAGCTTTTCCTCGCTTAGCGTTTCGTGCCTCATCAGTGCCTGCCTGATTAGCTCAGCTCGCCTCTTCGCTTCCTCGGCTTTTTGCAAAAAGAGTTCCGCTGTGTCACCATCGTTGGCTTGGCGCAGATGCTCAGTCATATGGGTCATTAATAGTTCACTCTCCTCGATCCCGCGGAGCACATTCCAAAGTGCGTCTTCGATCGACTTCGTCACTTCCACCAGAAGAGAATTCAAGGAAAATGCGTGCCCCGTATGGCAGCGGAAGCGGATCAGCTTTCCTTCTTTCAATTGCAGAAGAGCGCCGTGACATTCGGGACAGGTATACCCAGAGATTTCCCCTAGCTTCATAATGCCTCTCTCAAAGGCATTGTCTTCACGCGCGACCTTGACTTCAAGTTCCATCCTCTCGGACACAGGATTTACCCCTTCCTCCTCGGCGGCTTTGTTTGTCAGACCAACCAATAAAGACCCCATCTCCGCGATCAGGACGCAGTGATCTACCGCTACCGCTTTCATCGCCTGGATAGGCATGGAGGAGTAAAGCGCCTCAAACGGGTCTTGGACAACCGCTTTACCTCCTCGCTCCTTCACGGCATACAGCCCAGCTGCCCCGTCATCGAGGGCTCCGGTCAGAACCACCCCTATCACCCGCGAACCGTAAGCCAGAGCTGCGGAGCGGAACAAGACATCGACCGAGGGACGAAAACGGTTTTCCTTGGGACCGCGCGTTATACGGATATGACCCGGTTCGACAATAAGGTGGTAATCCGGGGGGGCGACATAAATGCGGCCCGGTTGTATCGCCTCCCTGTCCGTAGCGTGTGCTACCGGCAGCGGGCAGGCACGAGCAAGTATTTGAGGCAACACACTCGGGTACTCCGGTGAAATATGCCAGACGATGAAAAGCGTGCCGGGAAAGTTGGAGGGCAATTTAGCAACGAGCTTTTTCAGCGCCTCCATACCACCCGCCGAGGCTCCAATCACAATGATGTCATGCTTTGACATGTTGTCAGTCGCTATTTTCCAAAGCCTTTGCCGCTATTGGTGGAAGGGATACAGACGCACTTTTGTAGCTGCGATCGCAACTCCTCGTGGTCCAGATTCTGCCCAATCAGCACCACCTGGTTTTTCCGCTCACCTTTCAACTCCTCATCCTCAATTGTGAAGCGCTTGCCGCACAAGTGGAAGATATGACGCTTGGGGCTTTCATCAAACCACAGAATTCCCTTCGCCCGGAAGACACTAGAGGGCAGTTGGTGATCTAAGAAATACTGAAACTTCTTAATCGCAAAAGGCTGGTCACTCTGGAACGACACCGAGGTGAAGCCGTCATTCTCTAGGTGGTGCGAGTGATGATCGTGGTCATGAGCGTGATCGTGGCTGGAATGCTCATGCTCACACTCAGAGTGGTCATGGTCATGGTGGTGATGGTCATGAGCAGGCTCTGAGTGTTCGTCGAAATACCGATCAGACTCAAATAACCCCACACTGAGAATTAACGGAATTGGCACTTGCGATCGCGTGGTGCGAATAATTCTCGCTCCTTCCTTAATATCCCGAATCTTGACTTCCAAAGCGTCCAACTCGGCTTCATCGACCAAGTCGGCTTTATTAAGCAGAATGACATCGCCGTAGGCAATTTGACTGTGAGCCGCTTCAGAGTTGAATAGATCCAGGCTATAATTCGCCGCATCTACCACAGTAACAATTGAATCTAGACGGGTCAAGTCTCGCAACTCCGTGCCTAAAAATGTTAGCGCCACCGGCAGTGGATCGGCAACCCCAGTTGTCTCCACGACCAGATAATCTACCTGATCTTGGCGTTCTAGGACTTTGTAAACCGCTTCTACCAAATCATTGTTAATAGTGCAGCAGATACAACCATTACTCAGCTCCACCATGTCTTCGCCGGTGGTGACAATTAGATCGTTGTCGATGCCAATTTCACCAAATTCATTAACCAGAACAGCTGTTTTGACGCCTTCCTGATTGCTCAGGATGTGGTTGAGCAGGGTCGTCTTACCGCTGCCGAGAAAACCTGTAATAATCGTAACCGGTAGCCCTTGTTTCGGGGCGTCCATTGAATTCGATTGGTCGGGACTGACTGCTGATTGCATAGCTCGGCTGTCAAAACGTCAAAAAATATGATTGTAGCGTCGATGGATTAAACACTAGTATAGTGATGAAAAGCTGGCATCCTACTTGGTTGCCCTCCCCTATTATCGCTTATCTGTTAATTTCACCATGGCTTTGTCATGACCTTGACACTTTACAACACTCTTACTCGCAGTAAGCAGCCCTTTGAGCCGTTGTTACCAGGAAAGGTACGGATGTACTACTGCGGCGTGACGGTGTACGACTACTGCCACTTGGGTCATGCAAGAGCTTGCATCGTTTGGGACGTGGTGCGCCGGTATTTGCAGTGGCGGGGATATGACGTGTGCTATGTGCAGAACTTTACCGATATCGATGACAAAATTCTCAATCGGGCAAGAGCAGAGCACTCATCGATGGAGGCGGTGGCTGAGCGCTTCATTCAGGCGTATTTTGAGGATATGGCGCGGCTGAATGTTTTGGAAGCGGATGCCTACCCGCGTGCCACTCATACCCTGGATGGAATTAAACGACTGGTGTATGAGTTGGAACAAAAAGGCTACGCCTACCCAGAGGCGGGGGATGTGTATTATGCAGTGCGCCGGTTTCCAGAGTATGGCAAGCTCTCAGGTCGCAAGTTGGAAGAATTGCTTGCTGGCGCGAGTGGGCGGGTAGACGTCGAACAAGAGGTTCAGAAGAAGAAAGACCCATTCGATTTTGCCTTGTGGAAGGCAGCAAAGCCAGGGGAACCGGCGTGGGAATCGCCTTGGGGTGCGGGGCGTCCGGGTTGGCATATTGAATGCTCAGCGATGGTGCGCAATCACTTGGGCGACACGATTGATATCCATGCTGGGGGAGCTGACTTAATTTTCCCCCACCATGAAAATGAAATTGCCCAATCCGAAGCTGTGACTGGTGTTCCTTTGGCTCTTTACTGGCTGCACAACGGCATGGTGACTGTAGATGGAGAGAAAATGTCCAAGTCTAAGGGCAACTTTATCACCATCCGCAAGTTGCTGGATCAGCCTACTGACCCGATGGCAATGCGGTTATGGGTTCTCCAAACCCATTACCGTAACCCGATTGATTTTACCGAGGAGGCGATCGCTGCTGCCAACAACGGTTGGAACAACACACTCAAGGAAGGTTTACTTTTTGGCTATCAGCACGGCTGGGCGCTAGGTTGGGAACCGGCGGCGGTGAGTAGCGCCCACACCCTAGATGCCGCTGCAGTAGAACGCTTTCAAGCGGCAGTGGATGATGACTTTAATTTTCCTGGCGGTTTAGCAATTTTGTTTGAGCTAGCGAAGGAGCTACACCGGGAGGGGAATATCCTCCTGCATCAGGGGCAAACGGACACGCCACCCCAACAGCTTGAGCGGCAGTGGCGCACACTGGTGTGCTTGGCGCAAATCTTGGGACTGGAAACTCAGGTGGAAGCAGAAACTCACTCTAGCACCAGTGGTTTGAGTGATGCTGAAATTGAGTCAAAGATTCAACAGCGGCAACTTGCCCGTCAAGCTCGTAATTTTGCAGAAGCAGACCGCATCCGCAATGAACTCCAAGCCCAAGGCATTGCCTTGATTGATAGCCCAGATGGTTTAACTCGATGGCATCCCAACTAAAACAGGAAACTCTTTTTAATCAAGACGTTGAAATGCGTAGCCCGTTCCTCGGACAGTGAGAATTAATTCCGGTTGATTAGGATCCTCTTGGAGTTTATCCCGCAGGCGAGACATGTGAACATCCACCAGCCGCGTGTCAACAAAACGCTCTGGGGCATATCCCCAGACTGTTGACAAAATTTCTTGGCGAGAAATAGCTTCTCCAGACCGACTTACTAACAGCTCCAGCAAACTAAATTCCATGCCTGTCAACCGGACGAGCGTATTCCCGTTGAATACCTGCCGCTTATTGGTGTCAATTCGCAGCGAGCCAATCTGAATGACATCAGTTGTAGTTCGGCTCTTAGTGCTGGTTTTTTTAACTCGACGTAAGATACAACGGATGCGAGATTCCAGCTCTTTAGGGGAAAATGGCTTCACCATATAGTCATCAGCCCCTAGTTCCAACCCTGTGATCCGGTCCGCTACATCTGTCATAGCTGTTAGCATAATGATCGGCACACCCGATTCTTTTCGCAAGGCTTGACAGACACTAAAGCCATCAAGCTTAGGCATCATCACATCTAAAATGATCAGGTCGGGAACTTGATGGCGAAAAATCTCGAGTGCCTCTTGTCCATCGGCGGCGGTGATCACGTCGTAACCGATCATGGCAAGCCGAGTTTCCAGTATCCGGCGGATACTTGCTTCGTCATCGACTACCAAGATTTTGTGCTTGTGGTGCTCCAAGCTGCTTAACACTGCGGTCACAACATTGCCAGGAAAATTTTATACGCTTTTGAGGTCGGATTCCACTAACAAAATCATGGTACACCAAATCATGTTTGTATTCAATTATACTACCTAACTTAACATAAAAAAAATCCCTTTGGTAGTTGACTAGCGTTACATTTAAAGGTATACATATTATCTATTTTCTTACCCTGACCCCTAGCCCCTGTCTAGTGAGTTACGACTGGGTGGAGTCTCTGGTTGCAGCTCTTTACGCCCGTTGCGGATGACTCGCAACATATCACTGAGCTGCTGCTCAATATTTTTGAGGACGCTATCGGCGTACTGATCCGCTCCCTGTTGAATCTCTTCACACTCTCTGATCGCCCTTTGCCGCACCTGCTCCACCTCCTGCTGCGCTTGGCGGCGCATGCTCTCAATTTCAGCTTCAGCGGCGTCATACTCCTGCTGCACTTGTTGCCGGATTAAATCAGCCTCCCGTTCCGCTTGGCGAATAATGCCCATTTCATTCACTATTTGCGCCGCTCTAGCTTCGGCGGCGTCAATGATTTCCTCAGCATATTCTTCCGCTTGGAGGATAATTTCATCCTTTTGCCGGATAATTTCTTCTGCTTGCCCCAAGGCAGCTGGCAGTTTCAGCCGCACTAAATCTAGCTTTTCGAGCAACTGTTCCTCATCTACCAGTGTCCGTCCGATTAGAGGAATGCGAGGGCTAGAGAGAACTATCTCCTCCACCTGATTGAGTTCCTGCTCGAGATCTACACCTGCTAACCCACTCAGAGATGCTTCAATGGGGGAGCTGTGTTTGTTGTGTTCATCGCTTTTGGATTGGTCTTGGCGTAACATCGATAGATGTCTAGGGCTACATGCTTGGGAACAAGATGATCGACAGAGCCACCAAACCTGGCAATCTCTTTCACCACACTACTACTTAAAAAGCTGTACTCGTTTGAGGTTGCTAGAAAAACGGTTTCAATTTGAGTAGAAAGCGTTTTATTGGTGTGAGCCATCTGAAGTTCGGCTTCAAAGTCTGAAATCGCCCGTAGCCCCCGCAGCAGTACTTGCGCTTGCCGCATTTGGGCATAGTTCACAGTGAGTCCTTCGAAGCTGTCCACTTCTAGATTGGCTAGATGGGGCGTAGATATGCGAATCTGCTCTAACCGCTCCTGCACCGTAAACAGTGGCTTTTTATTAGGGTTCTGCATCACTACGACAATTACGTGCTCAAAGAGCCGACAGCCGCGCTCAATGATGTCGAGGTGTCCCAAGGTGATGGGATCGAAGCTACCGGGATAAAGGGCAATCACAAGAAATAAGATCCCGGCTTGCCCAGATGCTGAGCCAACCAAGCTGACAGGATCAAGGGCATTGCATCCACTTCCGATTTATCTGCAACGAGCAGAGGCATAATCTTTCATCCAGAACTTAACCCCCAAAACTTCTCTACCCGCCGTACTGCCAGCCAGTAGTTTCGAGTCGAAGCGATTCTCCCTCACGGTGAACGCCAGCGGTAATGACTTCCCCGACATAAACTGTGTGGTCGCCTTGATCAACTGCACCAACGACCCGACACTCAATATAACCCAGAGAGTCGGAAATGATCGGACAGCCAGTTTCGCCCAGATAAAATTCCACGTCTTCGAACTTATTGCCGACGCGGCGGAGCGGCTGAAAGAACTTCTGCGCCAGATTCTTTTGTTCCGCGTCTAGGAAGCTAATGGCAAAAACCCCACTATTTTTGATCATCTCATGGGACTTGGAATCTTGTTTGACACAATTCACAACCAAGGGTGGCTTAAACGAAGCCTGCATTAACCAGCTTACCGTGAAGCCGTTGACATCCTCGCCATCCTTGACTCCGCAGATATAGAGTCCGTGGGGAATCTTCCGCAGGATATTTTTTTTCGCTTGTTCGTCTAGCAAGGTTTAACCTCCTTGAGCGGTTATACAAATCTACCAATTGATGCTATCAGCAAGTAGGTGTTGGGCGAAACAGATGCGCGTGCTCCGGATGGTAGAGACGCGATCGCGCCTTGGTTGGCTCCAGTGCTGGACTGATTACGTAAAGCGTTGTCCGAATCAGCTTTTCTTTTTTTGTTACCTCCGCCATTTTGTCAAGGCTTACAAGTAAGATTTTTTCATCAGGCCAGCCCAAGCGGAAGCAAATCGCTACGGGTGTTTCAGCTGGGTAGTGTGACAGTAACTGGCTCTGGGCATTTTCTATATGACGAGCACTCAGGTAGAGGCAGAGGCTGGCTTGGTGTGCTGCCAGGGACGCTAACTCCTCCCGCGCTGGCACCTCGGTACGACCACTAATGCGGGTAAGGATAATCGTCTGTACCAGTCCTGGGACGGTTAACTCAACTTTGAGTTTGGCGGCGGCGGCTTGGAAAGCGCTGATCCCTGGTATGACTTCAAAGAAAACACCAGCGTCTTCTAGGGCTTGCATTTGCTCTTTGATAGCACTGTAGAGACTGGGATCACCGGATTGGAGCCGAACAACAGACTGCTGCTCTAGCACCCGTGAAATCATCAACGGCAGAATTTCTTCTAAAGTCTGATTAGCAGTGCGGATAATCTCAGCATCCGGGCGGCAAAGGTGCAAAATCTGCTCAGGCACCAAAGAGTCAGCAAATAAAATCACATCCGCTTGAGCCAAGAGTTTCTGAGCCTTGATTGTCAACAAATCCGGATCACCCGGACCTGCTCCTACAAAGTAGACACCTGGTGCTAAGGGCTGGTTACTAAATTCAGGCATACTTCATCGTTCCGAGAATTCCACCCCTTTTTCTTGGACTCGAGCGACATCAGGCAGGGAGCGTTGCAAGAGGTAAAGCCACGCCAACCCAGCTAATCCAAAGACAATTTCCACTAAACTCACCACTTGAGCAATCCGCAGTGGCCCCAGCATCAAGCTATCGGTGCGCAAGCCTTCGATCCAAAAGCGACCTAAACTGTAGGTTACCAGGTAAACCATAGATAGTGTACCCACTTTGAGGCGTGGTTTCCCCTGCAAACCCCGAAAAAACAAGGTCACCAGTAACCCAAACACCATTAAATCCCATAGAGATTCGTAGAGGAAGGTGGGATGGAAGTAGTCAAAATTAGCATATTCAGGGGGACGGCGCTCTGGGGGAATAAAAAGTTTCCAGGGTAAATCGGTGGGACCCCCGAAGGCTTCGGAGTTGAAGAAATTCCCCCAACGACCGAGCGCCTGCCCTAAAATCAGCGAGGGAGCCACAAGGTCTGCGATCTGCCAGAAGGAAACTTGCTTGAGTCGGGCGAAGATTAAGGTTGCCACGACGCCACCGATGATGGCTCCGTGAATTGCAATACCACCTTGCCAAATTGCTATGATCCGCTCTGGATGGTGGGCGTATTCTGGCCACTGAAACAGGACGTAGTAGAGTCGGGCAGCAGGAATTGCCCCAATCACGAGCCAGATTACCAGGTCGCCCAGCAGGTCTGGATTAACGTGACGGCGCTTTGCCAGGTACTGGGAAAGGGTAACCCCAACTAATACCGCTGTGGCAATCAAAAGGCCATACCAGCGGATGGTCAGCGGCCCCAGTTTGACCAGAATCGAGCCTGGGGATTGAAAACCCAAAGGTAGTGTGGAAATGTCTATTAGCATACAGCAGTATCCAGGAGAGTAGTCGGTAAATCGTAGTAATTCGTAGTAAATCACCGTAATTCACCGTTCACTTTTGCGGCTCCTCTGTAGTCGCGTCCAGCAGCTTGCCGAAACGTAGTTTCAACCGCTCGGAGCGTAGTGGAGTAGGAACCTTTTGGCAGGCTACCCGAGCCAGATACAATGAAGGTGAGAGGTCGCATTCTCGTTCTAGCTTCACTGCACACCCAGAACCTTACTGCTCTGGGCTTCCCGCCGAGTTTCAGTATGCGTCGTCGCCATGACTCCGTCGTGAAACTCGGCGTTAGTTCTATGACGCCATATCGCTCTTAGTCCAATGTTTCTGGCAGCATTCAAGCCAGAGTGAGAAATATAACCGTTAACAGTTCCAACCAAATTTGCCCCCGGTTGATACCCCTGAAGATCAAATAAGGTAATGGGAAAGTTGTGATTACGCCACGCTGGATTACCCCATGGATCAAACCGGGATGTGTTTTTGGGGCTGACTCGCGTCGTCAGAATATTGTAATCCTGAAAAGCAACTCGCTTGGTTTCCTCATACACCCTGGACTTTAGCCAGTAGGCGCGTTTTGAATTTGAGCGACGTGAATATTTACCGCGCTGGGGTTTCAGATTTCCCAGATGTTCAAACGCGATTACTTGGCATCCCCAGTGGAGGGCAAACTCAGTTATCTCTCTAGCTTTGGCTCTACCCGCTTCGATTTCACGGTTGTGCAGCCGTGTCCACATCGAAGAAGCAAAACCCCGGTGAATCCTGCCTGTCTGTCGCATCTTGGACGCAATTTTTCCTAAGTCTCGCTTCCTACGCTTAATGTGGCTAGTTTGATTGATGAAGTGACGTGCAACCTCAAACACTTTACCCTTAGCGTCGAACTCTAGGACACTGCATACAGCGATATGATGGTCTAAATCCATATCAACACCCAAGACCCTGAACGAGTCTTGAGCCATGATTTTCTTAATTCCTCCCGTAGCTTCCAAGTATTTTTCTAAAGGGAATACAATGCTTAAAGTATCCCCTTTGATGACGATGCTGGGCGAACCTTTTACCCACTCGCTCTCGATTTCAGGTGATTGGTAGTGGAATTTAACCCACTTCCATTGCCCTAAAACCAGGATTTTCAGGCAAATTGAGCTTCCGTCATCCTGTTTCCACACTCCAGCATCAAAAGTGGGTGAAAAGTTAAATTGACGCGGCTGTACTGGCGGTCGGTGATGCGAGTGTTTCTTAGAACGATGCCACCATTTTTTGTAATTGCTATTCCAGGACTGCCATGCACCAATGGCCTTACGGATAGCGGCGCGGCGTAATTGGGCTGGAAACCCAACGTTGGGCAACGGGTATTGAGCCTCTGAGCCAATTGTCATTAGCTCGTAGTACCGCCAACCGCCGTTATCTGTAACCGGGATAGCGACTCCTTCAGGATGGGTATTAATCAATGCGAAATAGAAAGCCACAACTTTGTTAAAAGCCTGTTTTGTTTCCGTTAGGTCAAAGCCATTACGGATTAACTTACTTTTTGCCGACTTAGTTACGATGTTGTATCCTTTCTTCTTTTTCAGCACTGGTTGCTACCCTCTGCCCACTGAGTTATTAGTATTTCAGATAATTACCACCGATGTATCGATATTTTGTCAGTCAAATAGTCAGAGTTGTTGTCACTAAAAGTAAGGGCGTGTTTAATAAACATGCTTAACTGTAAGGAGATTTTGGAGTTAAGTACATTTACTTGACTACGAATCACTACGTTTAACTCCATTTTACTCCGATTTCCGGCTACCTAGTCGCTAGACTGAGCCATCAGGCACAGGTGAAAGTGAGTTAATGTCGTATATGTCCGCTCAGTTTAGCCTGTCTCAGGTTCAGCTCGCTATGGCAACCATTGGCCAAAATCAGTTTGCTCAGACTCCCACCATTACTCTAGAGCAGCGTCAACAAGATCATATCTCAACTCCTCTATTAGGGGCAACTTTAGCGGAGTTAACTGCTTGGGTGCAGCAGCAGGGGCAACCCGCTTACCGGGGTCGTCAGCTGCACGACTGGATTTATCACAAAGGGGTGCGATCGCTTGAGGAAATTTCTGTCTTTCCCAAACAATGGCGTTCCACCTTAACAGAAGTTCCCATCGGTCGCTCAATCCTGCACTATCGCTCTGCCGCCCCCGATGGCACGGTTAAATATCTGCTGCGATTGGCAGATGGTCAAATTATTGAAACCGTTGGCATCCCCACACAAAAGCGCCTAACTGTCTGCGTCTCTACTCAGGTAGGTTGTCCAATGGGTTGTGATTTCTGCGCCACGGGCAAGGGAGGCTTCAGCCGCAATCTAGGACGGCATGAAATGATCGATCAGGTTCAAAGCGTCCAAGAAGACCAAGAGCGACGTGTCAGCCACATTGTCTTTATGGGTATGGGTGAGCCGTTGCTGAATCTGGAAAATGTGCTCTGGGCGATCAAGTCGCTGAATGAAGACGTGGGCATCGGGCAGCGAGCAATGACCCTATCCACAGTTGGCATCCCCGGACGCATTCGCCAGTTGGCTCAACATCACCTGCAAGTCACCCTCGCAGTTAGCCTCCACGCTTCCAATCAAGCCCTGCGGGAACAACTTATCCCCAGTGCTCGGCGATCGCCCTTAGATGAATTGCTAGCCGAATGCCGAGAATACGTGCAGCTGACTGGTCGCCGGATCACATTTGAATACATCCTCCTGGCTGGGGTGAATGACCTACCAGAGCATGCAGCTGAATTATCTCAGCTGCTGCGTGGTTTTCAAAGTCACGTTAACTTAATTCCCTACAATCCGATCCGGGAGGCGGACTATCAGCGACCAAGTCCCCGCCGCATCCAGGCTTTTGTCAACGACCTGAAGCAGCAACGGATTGCTGTGAGTGTACGCTACTCCCGTGGCTTGGAAGCGGATGCGGCTTGTGGACAACTCCGGGTAACGAAACGATAGCGTCAGGGTAGATGCCGGGGGCATACGCCTCTATAACTCTGCCGGTGCGAGAGCACATCACCATTAGGTAGTCGCAGGTTGGGCATTGCGTCCGAGTCAGCTGACTACTTAAAAGGTGATGCCGTTCAGCCTCATTGCCGCAATTGGGACACCGGGTTATTTGTACCG
Source organism: uncultured bacterium (assembly GCA_964250845.1). Classification (GTDB taxonomy): domain Bacteria; phylum Cyanobacteriota; class Cyanobacteriia; order Cyanobacteriales; family Chroococcidiopsidaceae; genus CAXUIG01. Next base: position 23,312 of record CAXUIG010000024.1, read on the forward strand.
TCCTCATTTTAAACCTCACAGATGAAATCAGTTTTTAAAAAAGAGTGAAAATTAAACCAGGAACTGTTTTGGGTTTACACAAGTCAACAAAAATTAACAAAATGTAGCTAAAACCTAGATTTAATCAACAAATAAACAATTAGATAGGTTCCCCTATCCTTATATTTAATTATGTCAGAATTTCTTGACACAGCCATGTAACTTAGGACAGATAAATTAAAATTATTGCATAGTATTTGCTTAGAGTTTAAGTGATCCCCATCGTAAATCATTCTATAGCTAATAGTTTGCCAAGAAACTAACCATTACTAGCTCCGCTTTGAGTTAACTCTTTTTTATGTTTACTTAAGCTTTCCATTCCGTCCTTGGTTAGATTAAATTTCTTCCTCGGATGGTATAATAGCTTGATGCTGAAGACGGTATGATCTATACCCGAAGGATGGGGAAAGCAAGGGGCTGCTATTTAACATCCCGTACAGAACTACCCCGCCCTTAAAGCAGGAGGGCGGGGTAGTTGATTAAACGAACACTTGTTCAATTAATGCTTTAGAAACCTTACTTGCTTGAGGGGGCGGAATCTACCTGATTTAACGGGGCTACGGGGGCGCTTGGATTTACATTACCCGTTCCAGGGGAGGGATTTGGATCCGAGAAGCTAGGAGGGGCATTCCTTGTGGCTGGGTTGGGGTTAACAGATGTTGGGGCGACGGGGCTAAGTTCTGTTGTACTCGCTGCCGGGATATTATACAGCCCAGCAGGCGGATTCTGCACAGTCGGAGGAGCCGGGAACTCTCCGTTTGACCTGATTGGCACTAAGATGATCCTCTGCTTGTTAGGGTCCGCTGGATCTGCGGCCAGTTGTGGTCCTACAGTGACAGTGGCTCGCTTCACCGCGAGGGTAGTAGTCGGCGTACCGTCAGCGTCACGGTTGTATACAGAAGCGGCAGTGTTGCCTCCAAGTGGAGAACCGTCATCTTTATAAGCCCTCACTACTGCACTGCCGATGCTATACCCCAAAGCTTCACCAGCAACTGAGTCAGAGTAGTAGTGTACACCCCCTTGCCTGCGGGCAAGCGAGGCTTCTCTGCCCAAGGCAACGAAGTCCTCCACTGGTTGGTCGGGAAAACACGCCGGACCGATAGCCATAAATACGCCAGCGCTGACGGAGTGAGCGGAGGGGTAAGACGGGTGGAAAGGTGTAGGTAGAAGAGGTTGGGGAGTATTGTAGGCTTGGAAAGTGTAATCCGTGACTTGGTCAGGACGGGGACGCAGGTAGGTGAACTTGTTGTACCACGCACCTAAAAGACCGGAATAGATGCCTTGATTCAACATAGCGCTACAACGCGCCGCTAAGGGTGGACTGTATCGTTCGACTTGAACTAAATGGTCAAAATAGTAGTTGTAGTTTGAAGCAGGTGGATCAAAGTTCCAGCGAGTGACAATGTTGATCACATTCGGATCGCTACGGGTAGCCGCCAGGCCGTTCAATTCTTCCAGTTCAAGCTTAGTCTGATTAGACGTATTTGTGGGCGGTGGAGGAAGGATGAACTTATCGAATTGTCTCACCGGATTCTGGGGGATCGTCCAGTTGGGTGCAGTAGGAGCAACAATATTTTCTAGCGGTACGATTGGTGGATTCTGCGGGTCCTTTAAGGGGTCCCTTGGGTTGAAAAGTACACTATCAGGCTGATTGGGAACTGGCTGAGCATAAGCAGATGGGATACCAGCGGCAGCAAGCAGACATGCAGCAGCTGCGCTCTTTATAAAGAAGAAATTCTTCACTATATTTTCCTTACGTATGCAAAAATTCCTGGCAGGAATAGCTTGTACGAATCCACTTAAATCTCAAAACTGAAATTGCAATTTTCCATCTGCTTTTCTAGGATTATTGCCGATTTTTCAGTCAGGATAAAATACCAAATATGTTGGATGGAAACTGCTTAGATTATATCAGTAAAGTAGTGGGAATAAAAGATAGTTTAACTTTTATTGTCAAATTAAAATTCGCCCGCTCGCAGATGAGTGGAAATTCGATTGTCATTCTAATGAATGCAATTGCTCCTCCCAGCATTCGGGAAGCGATGCAATACTTCTCGGCTCAGGACTATAGACTGGCAATGAAATCGAGCAGAACTCTCGACCAAACTTTTTAAGTTTAATTGAGCCCTAGCTACTTAGAATGGTAGAAATTTGATTGGGGAACAAAGGAGAGGCGTGTAAGCACGTTATCGATGAATGTAAACCTAGTGGAAGCGTCTGTATTAAGCGTGGCGTAGACCATGTCTACTACCTTCTGCTGTTTGAACTCTGAAGGTTCTACGAAAGTAGGCTGACCATAAATCGACATCACCTGATCCGGGTTCATCCCAATCCTGATGGATTGGTTGGCACTTAGGTGTGTTGGCATCGCTGGTTCTGCTGGCAATATTACTCCCAGAATGCTGACAGGAGTTTCCAATCCGGTGTTTATACCTTCCACCCGGTCGTCCGTAAGAATTACGTTTACCGGTACCGAACCTGTTTTTATATATGCGAGTTGTTCAAGCTTGTAAATCGAGTTGTCATTGCGCCGCTGTGCCATAGGCATCCCCATCAGCTTCAGCACCTCTTGGCGGCTCATCCCAATTTTTATGCCTTGAGCAAAACGAGGAATGTTATTGGTCGTTACGGTTTTGAGTTGAGTAGTAATGCCCGACAGATGACCGTCAATTATCGACACTTTGGTGATAATTGGCTCCTGGCGATAATTCAGAATTTCAAGGTGCATATCTAAGTTTGGGAAAACTTTCGTGTCGGTTGGTTTTCCCATCACATTTTCGACCTCAGCCTTAGTCATACCTTCGTACAACAGACTGGCTTTAAGCGACTGACGTTCAATCTTAATATCAGTGCGGATTTTCGGTAAAAAGGACGGTCTGTTATCGCATAGGTACTCAGTGTGAACTTGAGTGTGGCTGACGGCGGGAGTTTTAGCCATTAAGGGTGTAGCGGTAGCTGTGAGGCTCAATCCTAGAAGCCACAAGTAAGGCGGCAGTTTCACTGGGATTATCTGTTGTAATTGCATGATGGTAAGGGAGTATCTCTAGTTAACTGATACAAGTCCTGCCAAATGGAATCCGGTTAATTGAACAACAGGCGTTGCGTTGCTCGACGCCCTCACCTAGCTTGATGCTGGCGCTAGATCATCTAGAACTTTTCTCGGTGTCTAGAGTAATATTTTATTTTTCCTGAATCTAGTATAGAGCTATACAATTTACTCACTAAAGATTAAATAAGGGAAGCTATTGAGCAATTTAAGATTTAGGCATTGACAGTAAGACAAGTATCTGCATAGTCAACACTTGAATAATTCATTTACGGTGGAGAGAGTTGTCGCCGCTTAGTTATATGAGGGAGTAAAAATGGAAGTAGGAATGGACGGAAAGCCGATAAAATTAAGTTTTAGTAACATTTTGGCCGAAATTGTCTGGCATAAGGAAACGGAAGTAGCCGAGCTGCGAGAACAACTCCCTTTAGCTGATTTGCAGCGTCAGGCTCTGATCGCCCCGCCGCCCCGTGACTTTGTGGCTGCCCTGCGGCAAGGGAAAACACAACCGGCGCTGATTGCCGAGGTGAAAAAGGCTTCTCCCAGCAAGGGAGTGCTACGGTCAGATTTTGACCCAGTGGCGATCGCCACAGCTTACCAGCAAGGCGGTGCTAGCTGCCTTTCCGTTTTAACTGATGAACGATTCTTCCAAGGTAGCTTTGAAAACTTAGCTCAGATTCGCGCTGCTCTTGACTTGCCGCTGCTATGTAAGGATTTTGTGCTGTATCCTTACCAGATGTACCTAGCCCGTGTCCGGGGTGCCGATGCCGTCCTGCTGATTGCGGCTATACTTAGTGCTCAAGACCTCCAGTACTTCGTCAAAATTGCCAACGCCCTGAAGCTCGCTACCCTAATTGAAGTTCACAATCTCACAGAACTCGACCGCGTGTTATCCATAGATGGAGTTACCATTATTGGTATAAACAATCGCAACCTGGAAGATTTTTCAGTCAACCTGGAAACCACCTGCCAGCTGCTGCTCAATCGCAGGCATGAATTGCTAGAGCGGGGCATACTCGTCGTTAGTGAGTCAGGACTGCGGACTCCAGATGACCTAGCTCTGGTGGCGTCAGCCGGTGCACAGGCAGTGCTGATCGGCGAGTCGTTGGTGTCTGACCCATCTGGGGCGATCGCGGCGCTCTTTCCCAGCTATAAGCAGTCATAATCAAAGGAGCGGGCTGAATCATCAACCCGCTCTCTTAGTTTGTGTCGTTCTGGCATTCCAACGTTTCTCCTGAGTCAGCCGTTAAATCCTATGCCGTCTCCAACCAGTCAAAAATTTGATCTAACTGTTTTAATGTAATTAAACCATACTGCCAGAGAATCATCGGCAATGGCCCTGGATCTTGCTCTCGGTGCCGGAGGGCAACCGCGATCGAAGCCGCAGAAATTGCCAAATCTTCCTGTAGGAAATGAATAAATCGAGAATAGGTTGCCGGTGCCATTTGTGTTTCACCTGATTTTTTAAACTTGATTTTGTCACATCGACTCGTGCTCCGATTTTCTCGCGGAGTGTGCTTTTAGAGCGATTAAGATGTGGACTAGCATTATAGCGCAACTGGTAAGACACAACCTTACGAGCGGGCTAATTAAGCAAAATTTAATAAATTCTTTTGTAACCCAGCGCTGCACTTGGATACACCTATAAAAAGGCATATTCCAGCTCTGGCTCACACCTATACCAAAAGGCCGATAATAACAAGGGGACAAGGGTGTCCCCTTGTCCCAAGAGTCCTTCTGCACCCAGGGTCTAAATCCCGATTAGGGCTTGAAACTAGAATTCAGAAATTGGATTTTCACCCGCTCGCCTACCTTCAAACCCAGTTCAGCTGCTCGACCACCCCCCAGCTCGATTACCTGATTGACCGGTGTTCCAGACCCATAAATACTACAAGGATCGGTGGTACAGGGAGGCACGTTAGCAGCGATCGCCTTCACTACACCGTCTCGCAGAAAGATCATATCCAGAGGGATAAGCGTGTCCTTCATCCAGAACTTGACTGACTGAGGCGGCTCAAATGGAAACAGCATTCCTCGGTCGTTCGCCAGAGTGGTTCTGTTCATCAATCCCACCGCCTGTTGTTCAGGTGTCCGCGCCACTTCCAGCCCAATAGTGTGACCACCAACAATCACTTGAGCTGAAATCGGTAGTTTTTGACTTAAATTCACTCTTGCTTCAGCTTGAAGACTAGGCGTCTTAGTTGGGGATTTAGCTAGCGCCCCAGAATAACAGCCGCTGCTCAAAATTCCCAGCACTATTCCTAAGAGACCCTCTGCCCGTATTGACTTCATCCTTACGCCCAACATTCAAAATCTAAGCTTCCCTTAACACGTAGCCCACGCCCCGCACTGTTTGAATTAGGCGCTTCTGGCCTTCATCTTCAATCTTGAGGCGCAAATAACGAATATACACTTCAATAACATTGGACTCGCCCATAAAGTCGTAACCCCAAACATTTTCCAGAATTTGTTCGCGGGTTAACACCTCACGAGGATGCTCCATCAGATACTTGAGCAGTTCAAATTCCTTCATGGTCAAGTCAATTGCCCGTCCGTGGCGCAGCGCTCTGCGAGTTGACAGGTCTAAAATCAGATCGCCAAACCGTAATTGTTCTGTTCCACCCGGTTCGGGCTGCAAGTAGAGGCGCACCAGCTTCAAAAACTCGTCTGAGCGATAAGGCTTGAGGAAGTAATCATCCGCCCCAGATTCCAAACAGGCCACCCGGTCATCAACCGTATCACGCGCCATTAACACCAGCACCGGCACTCGCAATCCCGTGCTCCTAAGATGGCTACACAGCCCCAGACCGGATTCCCCTGCTAGCATCCGGTCTACGACAATCAAAGCTGGCTGGCGATCGCGGGCTTGGTGCAGACCATTCGTCGCATCGTGAGCCACTACTGGTTCATAGCCCGATTCTTTCAAATCGAGACTGGCCTGCTGAGCCAGGCTATCGTCGGTTTCAATCAGCAATACACAGGGATGGGAGTCTATACCGACCATACTCATAAGCCGCTGTTGTGGATGCTTCAGGACCGCATTCAGTTTTAACTTAGACATCGCCCTTGTGGTAAAATTCCAGCTGGCTTGGGCCATCTGAGCATTAATGCTTAATATTCTAGCATAGGACTCAAGGCAGTTCGACTGAAGTGGGTTTCGCGATGTGAGGCAGACCCCAACCCAATTTTTCCCGCAAAATTCGGAAAAATTCCGGCGGTTGCAAGCGGATGAACCGGGCACTGTATTGCGATCGCCCCATTTGCACCCGATCTTCTGGAAAGACATAGCACCCCCCATTCCCATCCACCACCATCACCAGCCTGTTCGGATGAGCTGGGAAAATCGTCACAGTTTCATTGTCAGAAAACACCAAAGCACGAGAAGCCAGAGAATGGGGACAAATCGGCACTAGCTGCAACACCGGTACTCCCGGCGTAACCACCGGGCCACCGGCACTGAGCGAATAGGCTGTCGAACCAGTCGGAGTCGAGACAATCACACCATCTGCGGCAATATCCACCGGCGCGTGAGTACCCACGGCGATTTCAAAATGGCACATGCTCGTCAACGGTTCCCGATGCAGCACCATTTCATTCAGGCATAGGGCTTCCCACCGCAGGGACTCTCCCCGACGAAACACCTTCACACTCAGCATCACCCGCTCTTCAATTTCATACTCACCCGCCATCAAGTGTTCTAGCGCTTGGGGCAGCTGGTTCAGGTAAATTTCAGTCAAAAAGCCCATGTGACCTGTATTCACAGTTAACAGTGGAATACCACATGGGGCCACCTGACGAAACCCAGAGAGAACTGTGCCATCTCCTCCCAACACCACCGCAAAGCTCATTTCTGAGTCAAAACCAGGGGGTGTCAAGCTATCAATCGGAGTGTGGCAGACAGGACTTTCAGGGCTAGAGTAGCCCAGAATGCCGCCAACACCCGTTGCCATACACACATCCCAACCGGCACCGGTTAGTTTGTCTTTCAGTTCGATAGCGACACGACCTGCTACCGGTTTAACGTCATTGTAGATAATGCCTGCTTTCGGCACTTTTTCAAAATCCAGATGAAGGCTTTGCTTAGTGTTAAGTTGATCCTTGCACATTTTTGGCGATTTTTAACATCCCGCTTCGGAAATCCTCGCCTTAAAATTCAGTAAGAAAGCACTGGTTGCAGCCAACCCTCAAGATTTTTTAAACGGAGTCCTTTTTGTTTCCTTCTTTTTGGGTTTCATTTTCTCGTAATCTAACTCTTTCAGCTTTTTGAGAATTCGACCAAAGTACTCTTGCAGGTAGGTTTCTAAGCTAGTGGTTTCTTGGGGGTCTAACCCAAACACCCTATAAACCTCATCCATCTCGGCATTCAGTGGTCTACCAGTTGCCAATACTTCAGTAAAACCCAGTCGGTCAGATGTATTCCAACCCCATTGAAAGAACCGCAACATCTGGCGCATGGTACGCAGTAAGTTGATAGGCATCTGCGTCACCCTCGCCTCTTGTCCAGATAATCGTTCACATAGGCTAATGATTTCTAAAGCGCTCCAGGCACGATCGCCCACCACTGGAAAAGCTTGCCTTTCCGTTTCTGGCACCGAGAGGGCGCGGATAGCAAACTTAGCGATGTCCTGAGTGTCCATGTAAGCAACGGGAGAAGAATCTCCTGTTACCCAAACCGCCTGCCGCTCCAGAATCGGAATCGCATACTGGCTGATTAATCCTTGCATAAAGCCACAGGGCCGCAAAATTGTGTAATTCAGACCCGCTTCGCCCAGGAATAACTCAGTACACCGCTTGATTTCCATTAGCGGTACATTTGGATACTTTTGCGCGTCCAGAATGGAAAAAAAGATAAAACGCTCTACGCCGGTGGCTTTTGCCGCTTGAATCAGCGCCACCTTTCCATCCCAGTCCACCTGTTTGATGCTACGTGAATCTGTGGGGCGGTTGGTTGCGGCATCGATTACGGCGGTAACACCAGCAAGTGCTGGCGGCAGGCTTTGGGGAGCACACAGATCTCCCGGCACGAGTTCAGCACCCCATTCTTTTAAGAATGCAGCTTTCTTGGAACTTCTCACAAGACAGCGTACCTTATACCCCTCATCGAGAGCGCGGCGAGCCACTTGTCTTCCCAAGGTGCCAGTTGCACCGACAATTAATAAGGTCATGAGGGATTAGTAAAGTTTTATTAATAGAATGGTATCAGTAATACGCTTGCGGATTCAAAAGCCGATTAACGCTATCACGCCAGGCAAGGCGGTTTAGCTTTGCCAAACCGCCATCTCGCTCCTCTAGAGGTTCTCCTCTTTGTCACCCTGAATTTTGAGTAACAGAAAACCCATGCCTATGCCCACCAGGATTAAAGTGAAGGACAAAACGCCCGCCGTGAACATCTCACCGCCCATTGGTACAATTATCCCTTGTGAATGGTTCAACCAAACTGGATCTACCAGCGCCTTTCTTAGCCCTGAAAGATTAGACCCGTGAAAAGTATTGTAAACCAGTTTTGTATCAATCAATCCTTGCGACTAAAAGGCATTGCCCATCAGGAAAGAAAATTGTTTCCATGTATCAATCGCACAAAACAGCTGCTGCCAAATCGGACACAGACAATCGAATGCGTCTAGCTCTCACATTGGGAGACCCGGCTGGCATAGGGCCAGAAGTGATTTTGAAAGCTTTGGCCGACCCAGAAGTCACTCAAAATTGCCATGTGACAGTGATTGGCTCTGGGCCAGAGCTGCTGGAAACCTACACTCAGCTGCGCCAGAAACTTCAAAATACCTCCCCAGGTGGACACTTAGAAACCCTGGCAGATCCAGCCCAGTTGTCAATTATCGACGTCCCACTGGACTCGGAAACAAAGCGCCAAATTACCACCGGCATCGGGAATGCTGCCAGCGGTGCCGCTAGCTTTGCTTATTTGGAAACAGCGATCGCACTTACCAAAGCAGGTGTTTTCCAAGCCATCGTTACCGGCCCAATTGCCAAGTCGGCTTGGAAGGCAGCTGGACATTTATACCCTGGTCAGACTGAACTGCTAGCTCAGATGTCGGGGGTTGAACGATTTGGAATGTTATTCGTAGCGCGATCGCCCCACACGGGCTGGACCCTGCGCACCCTACTTGCCACTACCCACATTCCCCTGCGTCAGGTAGCAGACACTCTGACACCCCAGCTGCTGAGCTTCAAACTCGATCTGCTAGTGGAGTGTTTGCGGCAGGATTTTGGTTTACATCCGCCCCGGATTGCGATCGCTGGGTTAAATCCCCACAGCGGCGAACTTGGCCAGCTAGGACACGAAGAACAAGAGTGGTTGATTCCCTGGTTAGAGCAGGAGCGCTACGCTCGACCTCATGTGCAGATAGATGGCCCAGTGCCACCGGACACGATGTGGGTAAAGCCAAGTCAAGCTTGGTACGGTTCCGGTGACCCCTCAAAGGCTCATGACGCCTATCTTGCCCTCTATCACGACCAAGGTTTAATTCCCGTCAAACAGCTTGCCTTCGACAGGGCTGTTAATACCTCAATCGGTCTGCCCTTCATCCGTACCTCACCGGATCACGGCACTGCTTTTGATATTGCAGGTATGGGTATCGCCGATGCCACCAGCATGAAAGCTGCACTGCAACTGGCAGCTGAACTTGCTTACCGGCGAGTAGCTGCAACTGGCTGGGAGCGGAGCTAATTAATTATTTGGTCAGTCTATTCATCAATAAAATTCTACTTTCTGGGAAGGAGGTCATTACACCCTTGGTGAATCACAGCTTCTATGTGTAACTGTTTTACCGCTGATTGGTATAAAGGATTGTATTTCCGTGACTGTTCTTGACCATCCTCAATTATCCTATATAAATTAGGAATTCGGCTCAAAACATAAGCGATCAACTCTTGACGTAGGTCGGGAAGGGAAAAAGCTGTCTTATAGAAACTTTCCGCTTGGCTATTTAATACGTTTTCAATTTCATCAGCAACTAATACTAGGGTCATATTAACAATTTTCCCAGTCATTTTATCACTCCTTAGCAAGTTCTAATAGAGAAGCGCATTTTTTTGGCTGTATAACCTCAAAAAATCATATTAATTACCTCCCACGAACCAATCCGCATTTTGTAGCTTAAGTTACAGCTAATTACTGTCTGCCGAAGGTTTTGTCAATTTCATCGGAGCAGGCTTGAACGAGTTGGTAAACCAATAACCTGTCTTCGCTCTGAAGTTACAGCTCAAAAGTGAAAAAATGGTGGATTAAATCGGGAATAAATCGGGAAGAACTTAGGAAACAATCGCATAGCTTTAAATATCTTTACAAAATTAGACAAAATCTTAACCAGAGGAGCCAAGGCAATTTTTCAGTAAAGACTGTCTGGATGTAAAATATCAGCAGAGCCTATAAAGGTCAGAACCAACTAAGAGAGTTGTTTGAGGCGATAACCTACACTGTGAACTGTCTCAATCAAATCATTAGGGGCTCCCACTGACCTTAGCTTCATCCGCAAGCTTTTGATGTGAGCCTTGACAGTATCCTCTTCCGGGGGGTCTTCAAGAGACCAAAGATGTTCAATGATGACACTGCGGCTAAGTACCCGCCGACCATTGCGCAGGAGAAGCTCAAGCAGATTATACTCTTTGGGGGTCAAGTGTACGGGAAGATTTTCATAGGCGACTTCATAGGTACTTGGGTCAAGGTGTAAGGTTCCCCACTCAAGAATCGGAGGTGACGGAGAACTTCCTCGGCGCAGCAAAGCTCGAATCCGAGCAAATAATTCTTGTAGATCAACGGGTTTGACAACATAATCATCAGCCCCAGCATCCAACCCATTAACTTTGTCAGTGGTAGTGTCGCGGGCAGTTAGCATGAGGACAGGGATGCCATAGCCATGAGAGCGCAGTCGTTGGCAAAGGCCCAAACCATCCAGCTTGGGGAGCATCATATCCAGCACCATCAAGTCATAGGAAAGGGCTTTGACTTGCTGCCAAGCGGCTTCCCCATCCTTGACGAGATCAACCACATAACGCTGGTCAATCAGGGCTTCTGCTAGAGCTTCAGCAAGCGGCACATCATCTTCTACTAGGAGAATCCTCATGGTGGGATTGCCTTGAATGTTGACAGTCAACTAGTGTAAGGGCCAAGCAATAAAATAGGGCTCTACGGAAGAAAGACTTCATGCATCCTACTCGACGCTGGACAATAGGGCGATCGAAGCTGCCTGATGTGATGGTTCTCTTGGGTTGGGATTGGCGTTACTATTACTGGATATTACCAGCACATTTTTCTGGATGCACAACGAGGAGAGACGTGGTTGATGCCTGAAGAGCTGGAGTCGGTCAAAGCAGTCTGCGAGCAACTCAAAACCACCTTGGAAGAACTGCAGGTGGCCCAGGAAGAGCTGCGCCAGCAGAACGAGGAACTGGCGGCCACTCGCGAGGCAGCTTTATTGGAACGCCAGCGCTACCAGGAGTTGTTCGAGTTCGCACCAGATAGCTATCTTGTGACCGATGCACAAGGGGTGATTCAAGAAGCAAACCATGCCGCCGCCACTCTACTCAACGTCTGGCAGCAGTTCCTGGTGGCCAAACCGCTGGTGGTTTTCGTCGCGAAGCCTGAGCTTCTATCCTTTCATTCTCAACTAAGCCGGTTGCGCCAAGGGCACGGCGTAAAGGATTGGGAAGTGCGCCTTTGTCCAAGTGATTGTGAGCCGATTGACGCTGCCCTGAGTGTGGCTGTTGTCCACAACCAGGAAGGCAAGGTGGTTGCCCTACGCTGGTTGTTGCGTGACATCACCGAGCGCAAGCAGATGGAGGCGGCGCTGTATCAGGTGAACGAAGCACTGAACAAGGAAATTGCTGAGCGCAAGCGTTCAGAGCAAGCGTTGCGGGAGAGCGAAGAGCGCTTTCGGTCTCTGATCGAAAATGCCTTAGACATTATCACTGTTCTTGGTGCCGATGGAACTGTGCTCTATGCCAGTCCATCCCTTGAAAGGGTTTTAGGATACAAACCAGCCGAATGTGTTGGAAAAACCCCTGTTCAGTATATTCATCCTGATGATGTTATCAGCGCCATTTATACCTTCATCAATGTCAGACAAAATCCAGGTATTGCTCTGCCGATTGAGTTACGTTTTCAGCACAAAGATGGCTCGTGGCGGATGCTTGAAGCCATCAGTAAGAAATTTATCGACCAGGTGGGAGTGACGAGTATTGTTGTCAATTGCCGCGACATTACTGAGCGCAAGCGGACTGAAGAAATTCGGATAGCTCTAAAAAAAGAAAAAGAACTCAGCGAACTCAAGCACATCTTCTTTTCTCTGGCATCGCACGAGTTCCGCACCCCACTCAGCACAATTTTAATGGCTACCCAATTATTACAATATCTTAACTGCGAATGCCCGAAAGAGAAAATCCTCAGAAACCTACAGCGCATTGAAGTTGCTGCTAAACATATGACTCACTTATTAGATGAGATTTTGACAATCAATAGAGCAGAAACTGGCAAGCTAGATTTTCATCCAAAGCTTCTTGATTTAGAAAAATTCTGCCGGAATCTGGTTGAAGAAATGCAGAGCAGTACTGGCAATCAGTACACAATTACTTGGTCAAGTATTGGGCCACGCCAAAATGCTTATATAGACGAGAAATTGCTGTCCTCCATTATCACTAATTTGCTCGAAAATGCGATCAAGTATTCACCTGAAGGTGGCCATGTCCATTTGGCTCTAGTGAGGGAACCGGGAAAGGCAATTTTCCGCATTCGCGACGAGGGCATTGGCATTCCACAAGAAGACATTGGACACATGTTTGAGCCGTTCCATCGAGGCAAAAATGTTGACAGGATCGCTGGTACAGGATTAGGGCTAACCGTTGTCAAAAAGTGTGTAGAATTACACGGCGGCACAATTACAGCTGCAAGCGTTGTCGGGGCGGGTACGACGTTCACCGTAACGCTGCCCTTGATAAAGAGGGGGTGAGGGGCGGAGGGAGCTGAGGGAGCGCTCCCCCTCACCCCCTCACCCCCTCTCTCAGGTTTTGACAACCGGACGCAACTTGGTATCAGCATCGGATTCTAATTGCAGCAGTCCTGTCAAAAGGGACGCAGGGCGATCGCTGTAGGGCCAAGCAAAGGCATGGCGGAAGGCGGCATCCTGGCAAGCTTGCAGCTGTTCAAAATCAATGATGTCCTGGGTGAGAAGATTTTCATATTCAAACGGCAAACGGACATTGTGCAACCCAGCATTATCAGTGCAGATGGCGATGTCCACACCGGCGTCAAAACAACGGTCAAATACCAACTTCAGTTGACGCATATCCTCCAGGGTGCCGGTTTTTAGGTACGTGGTAGGGCAGACTTCTAGACACTGGTGCCGGTTAGCCAACTCGCCGAGTAGCTCTGGGTGCATCAGGGGAATCTGGATGCCGTGACCGATACGCATGAGATAGGGCAACAGTTCTGGGTAACAGCCAGCTGGGGTTTCGTAGAGGTGGCCTGTGGTTTTTAGTCCCTGCTCTAGGGCATAGGCATAAAGTCCTACAAATTCCTCTAGGCGTTCGGCGTAATAGCCATCACCCCCTGCCACATCCACCGCACAAACATACTCCTGGCTTTGGGCGGCCAAGTCAACAATGGCCTTATTTACCTCATACGGTAGCCGCGAGTGCATACATAAAATTTGGCTGGTCACAATCGGATACTCCGGCACTCGACTAGCGCGGCCTACAACTTCCACAATCTCAGCCATCTGGTCAATCCGCTCGTGCGCGCTCAAATGCTCAGGTGTCCTCAGATAGGGCGTGTAGCGTAACTCCAGATAGGCTAAGTTTTCAAAAATGTAAGCGCCTCGAATCAGCCGGTAGATAAAATAAGGCAATGTGTCTGCCGTTTGGACACTTTCCACCAGTGTGTGCAGTTCCAGATACTCATCGAGGGTTTTGCGGGGGCGCGTGTAGAACACCTCAAATTCTGGATAGTCAGAAAACCGCTCCCTCAACTCAGACGAATGGCGCTGGAAGTACCGCCAAAGAATACGAGGCACAACCGAACCACCTAGATGGCGATGAAGCTCAGCGTACAAAGTCACTTTTCACCCCTCCTAATTAGCATTAACAATCGCTCCTAGTTGACACGGCTCACGCCAGATGCTAATAATTATAGATTATGGAAACTGTAGCTTTTTGAAAGAACCTTGGCTAACGTCATTGTGATCGGTGCCCAGTGGGGCGATGAGGGAAAAGGTAAGATTACGGATTTGCTTAGCGCCTCCGCTGATGTTGTAGTACGTTATCAAGGAGGTGTCAACGCTGGACACACAATTGTAGTCATTGGTCAGACCTTTAAGCTGCACCTGATTCCCTCTGGGATTTTGTATCCAGATACCGATTGCATCATCGGTTGTGGTACGGTCATCGACCCAAAAGTATTAATTCAAGAACTCGACCAACTAGAGCAGCTCAATATCTCCACTCGAAATCTTTTAATCTCGCAAAACGCCCATGTGACGATGCCCTATCATCGGTTGATTGACAAGGCATCGGAGGAGCGACGAGGCAGCCATAAAATCGGCACGACTGGTCGTGGCATTGGCCCCACATACGCTGATAAATCTGAACGGACTGGGATTAGGATATTAGAATTGATGGACCCAGAGGAGCTGCACGAACAGCTTTCATGGACGATTAAATCTAAGAACGTAATTCTCGAAAAGCTTTATGACTTGCCGCCCCTGGACCCAGAACAGGTGATCGCCGAGTACCTGGAGTATGCTGATCGCTTGCGGCCTCATGTGGTAGATACCTCGCTCAAGATTTACGAGGCGATTCAGCGACGGCGCAACATTTTGTTTGAAGGAGCACAAGGCACTCTCCTCGACCTCGATCATGGGACTTATCCTTACGTGACCTCCTCTAACCCCGTGGCTGGGGGGGCTTGCGTCGGTACTGGGGTGGGACCGACGATGATTGACCGCGTAATTGGGGTAGCGAAAGCGTACACGACTCGCGTCGGAGAGGGGCCGTTTCCGACTGAACTGCACGGAGAAGTGGGAGAGTTACTGTGCGATCGCGGCGCGGAATTTGGCACTACCACCGGGCGCAAGCGTCGCTGCGGCTGGTTCGACGGCGTAATCGGTCGCTACGCCGTTAGAATTAATGGCATGGATTGTCTGGCGATTACAAAACTGGACGTTCTTGACGAGCTAGAAGAAATCAAAGTTTGTGTTGCCTACTCCATCGACGGTCAACGCTCTCAAGACTTTCCTAGCAACGCCCGCCGCTTTGCCCGGTGTCGCCCCATCTACAAAACTCTGAGCGGGTGGCAACAATCAACTGCTCACTGCCGCTCTCTCGAAGATTTGCCCCGACAAGCGCTGGACTATCTCAAGTTCCTAGCAGAATTGATGGAAGTTCCCATCGCCATTGTCTCCCTCGGAGCCAGCCGCGACCAAACGATTATTGTGGAAGACCCAATCCACGGTCCCAAACGAGCGCTATTGCACGCCAACGGCACGCCAGTGTCTGTTGAGGTCTGATCTAGGGGCGACTCACCCAGTCGCCCCTACGCCGAGTCACCCCTAATTAGAACCCTAAACTCAAGTTACTAGTATGGAATTCACACTCGAAGGTCAAAAACGGCCAGAAGGAAGTAAGCCGAAAGCGCTCCGCCGCGATGGGCTAATTCCTGCAAATCTTTACGGTCACAAAGGTACAGAGTCAATTGCCCTGACATTTAAGGCGAAAACAGTTGAGCGCGTGCTCAAAGAAACTTCCGTTAACAACACGCTGATTGATCTGAACATTCCTGAGATTCCCTGGCGTGGTAAGACCCTGCTGCGGGAGGTGCAGATGCATCCCGCCAAGGGTTGGCCATACCACCTCAGCTTTTTTGCGGTGGCAGGTCACGGCAGCACCAACGTGGAAGTGCGTCTGCATTTTGTCGGAGAATCTATCGGTGTCAAGCAAGATGGTGGCATCTTAGACACCGTGATCACGGAAATTCAGGTGCAGTGTTTGCCTGATAACATTCCAGATGGGATTGATATTGATGTCTCTAACCTGCAAGTTGGGGATAGCATCAGCATCGAGCAGCTCAATTTGCCAGAGGGTGTTACAACTATGGTTGAGCCAAGTCAAATTGTCGTATCGGTATTAGGCCGTGAAGCGGGTGCTGAAGGTGTTGAACATACAGAAGAATCAGAGCCTCCGGCAAGCTGAGATTTGTCTTCGTTGCTGATCAGACCAGGGATCTTACCCTGGTTTTTTTTTGACTAATTTACCGGACATGATATTAATTGAGCAGATGATGCAGCCGGGGTTTTATCCTCACCCAGTAACAGAACCAATTGAGCTGATTCAGACGCACATTTCCTATGTGCTGCTGACTGGTGATTATGCTTATAAGCTCAAAAAGCCAGTCAACTTTGGCTTTTTAGACTTTTCAACGCTGGTTCATCGGCAGCATTTTTGTGCTGAAGAGTTGCGGCTGAACCAGCGAGGCGCTCCAGAGCTTTACCTGGAAGTGTTGCCCATCACCCAGGTTGAAAACCAATACCAACTGGGTGGAACAGGTCAAGCGGTGGAATATGCGCTCAAGCTGCGGCAGTTTTCCCAACAGGCGCTCTTCAGCACGATGTTTGAGCGGCGAGAGCTGGGTGAAACCGATCTGGAGGAACTGGGGCGGGTAGTGGCTCAATACCATGCCAAAGCCGAGACGAATGACTACATTCGCACTTTTGGTGAAGTCTCTCAAGTTCGTGCCGCTATTAATCAAAATTACGAGCAAACAAAGAAGTATATTGGTGGTCCTCAGACTCAGACTCAGTTTGAAGAAACTAAAAACTATACGGATAACTTTTTTGCCCAGCGACCGGAGCTATTTGCCAGTAGAATACTTAATAACTGGATTCGGGAATGTCACGGCGATTTACACCTGAGAAATATTTGTCGCTGGCAAAACAAAATCCTGCTGTTCGACTGCATTGAGTTCAATGAGCAGTTTCGCTTTGTCGATGTCATGTACGACGTTGCCTTTACAGTGATGGATGTGGAGGCACGGCAGCGTCCAGACTTGGGAAATGCCTTTTTGAATACTTATGTGGAGCAAACTGGAGACTGGGAGGGATTGCAGGTGCTGCCGTTGTATTTGAGTCGGCAGGCTTATGTCCGGGCAAAGGTGAATTCCTTGCTGTTAGATGACCCAAGTGTCCCAACTGCTGCGAAGGAGGAGGCGGCATCATCTGCTGCTCACTACTACAAGCTAGCTTGGCAGTACACTAAGCCACGACTCGGCAGGCTGATTTTGATGTCGGGGCTATCCGGTTCTGGTAAGAGTACGATCGCGCGGCAGTTAGCCCGTAAACTCGGAGCGATTCAGATTCGCTCGGATGCGGTGCGCAAACATCTGGGCGGGATTGGGCTCACAGAGCGCGGCGGTGCTGACCTCTACACAGCCGAGATGAGTCAGAAGACTTATGCACGTCTACTGGAATTGGGAATCATGCTGGCAACCCAGGGTTTCCCAGTGATTCTGGATGCGAAGTATGACAGGCAGCAGTTGAGGTTGGAGGCGATCAATCAAGCTCAGTTCCACCAGCTGCCCCTTCAGATTGTCCACTGCACCGCACCCCCTGACGTATTGCGCGATCGCCTTTCGTCGCGCACTGGGGACATTGCCGATGCCACTTCTGACCTGCTAGAGGCGCAACTTGCAGCAGCTGAACCCTTCACAGAGGCGGAACAACTCTATGTAAAAACTTTGGATACCACCGCTCCTAAAAATCCTGTCAATTTGATCACATCAACTGAATCTTAGCCCTGAAGGGGAGAGGGAGGAAGAGGGGGAGAGGGGGAGAGG
>CAXUIG010000025.1:0-40821 GCA_964250845.1 uncultured bacterium
GTATTTGCTGAGGTATCCAAGCCTTCTCTAATTCCTCAAACCTGAATCCTTACCACAAGTTAATTAAAAAGAAGTCTACCGCTCGTTCACAATTCGACAAGACTTGAATATGACATGCCCAATTCGTCCTCCCTTTACAGAAGAAACTGCACGTGCCAAGGTCAAAGCGGCTGAAGATGCCTGGAATACTGGTGTTCCTGAACAAGTTGCCATACCAAGACGCTGGAGGTTTGGGGACTATTCTCCTGCGAATCCAGTATTTGGCAGGGATGGTTTACCTTAGACATTTTACCGTATGGCCTAAAGTCGTGGGAGTGTCAATGCAACTCAGATGCAGAAAGCCGCCCTTCAATTAATTCTGGACTAATCACAGTTTTCTTCCAAAGTCAACGCCCAGCATTTTCTCAATCCGATGTAAGGTTTCAATTGGAAGGGCTTTAATAGCTTCACCTTCAATTGCGTACCAGTTTGCCGTAGTCATGTCAGCAGCAGCAGCAAGTTTAGTTATTGTCCGATAGTCAGCTTTTCTGGCCTCTTTAATCCTCTGTCCTAATCCTGGCGCATCAACATGTATTGTCCTACTAACTTTCATCACTTCGTTTGGAGTGATGGGTGAAATTCTATGTTTTATGTGATTGAGTTCAGGTTTAAACCAATTAATTAACGCTCTTTAAATTGAAACTAGCAATGCTGAATCACTACACTCTAACCACGCCAGCCTGATATCTGTGCCTCTGGAATTAATCTGATTTAGTTTATGGTGCCTCCGCCATCTGAGAATCAGATTAGTTGACTGACCTATGTAAATGACAACATCTCCGTCAATTACTAGATAAACAGCAGCACAACTTGGTAATGGTCGTCGGTCAGTCAGTGTAAGACTAGGTAGATAAGTTATATCCAGTAATTCTGGATTAATCATCTGTTTCCTCTGTTCTATAACCAATCACTGCTCCGATATTAGCTTGGCGAATCAATCGCTCTATGCATTCAGAGCGTGTAATTCCAGCTGCATCTGCAATCTGGTCAAGTCGCTCTGACGCGCTAGGAGTCACCATGAACTGAAACTGCTTTTTTTTCTCTCCGTGTACTTCTCGCGTCGCTTTCTTAGGTCTTGTCACTGGAGCCAACATAATCAACTATTTATCTCAATAGGTTAACATCTGTCAATATAACATAATATGTACAGTTAAATAGCTATTGATATCAATATAGAAATGTACTACATTGATGATAAGCAAGCAAACACACTGTACCGCCCTACCAATGAAGACCACGCCTTACTTCGAGAAATTCGTTCGAGTGAAGCACCCAGAAGTTGAACTGGAGTGGATTGAGCGGGTATTGGTAAATCCGGTTAAAACAGAGGTACAACCGAACGGGCGGATTAGCTATATAGGGAATATCGCAGAATTTGGCGGTCGGACGCTCAGGGTTATCACAGAAAGTGATGGTGAGACAGTCCACAACGCCTTCTTTGACCGTAAATTCCTTAAGAGACAACAAAAAGGACAGGAGCCAATCGAATGAAACTACAATATTTTCCTGACACTGACACGCTTTACATTGACTTGTCTGATACTAAAGTAGAGAACACAGACATGATTAATCACAATCTGATAGTCGATTTTGATGCTGAAGAGAGAGTTGTGGGTATCACTATTGAAGAAGCTTCTAGAACTACAGATTTGACCGTCTTTGAAACAGTCAACATGGGGGTAACCGCTGTACCTCAAGTTTAATGAAGTCGACACCCCCGAAAGGGTGTCTCGCTAGTATAATAGTGTGCCTTAATTGTATGTAAGGGTCACTATTATATCAAAAATTAACTGGTTCATTTATTTTGTGAAACAGTTGAGCGCAAGCGTCCTGGTTGTGTGCGTCACACTTCCGAGATAGATTTATAAGTATTTTGTCTTTTTCTGCCTGCTGGTCTTGTCGGTCAAGCTTATGCATGTGGGCTACAAACAGATTCCAGCAGAAGAGTCCGAGAACAATACCAGTAGCGATTTAAAGTATACTCAATTGTTTTCCCTCAACAGGTCTACTGGTATTGTTCCCACATTTAAAGCAAAAACTTACTTTTATCTGGGGTGTGTGTTTGCCCGATTTGCCAATCGAGTGAACAAAATCTGATTTAAGCCTAACATTAGAATTGCTAGTTCTGAGTTAGATAGTTTCTCAGCTAAAGCCGAGTAGAAGCAGAATATACGGAGGTGACAGCATTGGCTCAATCCACACCTCTGCAAACTGCCAGTTATCCTTCACTTGATCGGGTACGGGGAATGACATGAGATCCATTTTCTGCATCAATCTTCACCTCGCCGTAGAACAGTGGAATCGTTGAACCGTCGGGACTAATTCTGTAGCCAATCGGTTCAGCAAAGAATAGATCATAACGCTTGTAATCTCGTACTATACCTGTATATTCTCGTTCCTCTATAATGGCTTGCTTTCCTATGCTGCCTGATGGATAAAGTCGAGCTTAGACCATGCCAAAACGGGCGAAATGTAGCGTTTAACGGTAACCGTTCAGGGGGGGGGTAAAAAAGTTTACGCTATGAAATCACATGTAATCAGTACGAAAACCAGCCTAGATTTAATTTTTCCTAGATAATTGTGAGTAGTTAAAACTGCTATACTGGTTTGCCAATTGTCTAATAGACATTTTAGGGAGGCTGTTTATATGTGCATAAGTTCTAAAGCTTTTGCTTAGCAAGGTTTTGAAGTTCATGCGCATGACGTACCCCCTAGATTTTTCCCGGACATTAAGCTCTGGCCGTGTATTGAAGATCACGCGAGAGCGCCTAGAATGACCTAGTTGACGGCCAGAGCTTAATGTCTGGTTTTTTTGTAACCCCCCCCGTGAACGGTTACGTTTAACGGCACAAAGGTAAGATGTGTAATGATACCTTTGTGATTAGGAGGAGTTTATGAAGTTTAGCGTGACGCTTGATCGTGATGAGGATGGAATTTGGATTGTGGAGTGTCCCAGCATTCCGGGCTGTGTGAGTCAGGGTCAGACGCGGCAACAAGCCCTTGAAAACATTAAGGATGCAATAGGAGCTTGTCTACAGGTTCGGGCAGAGGGCGGGATGCCGCTTACAGTTGAAACGCATCAAGTTGAAGTCGTAGTGTAGTGAGTTCTGCTCTTCCTGTAATGAGTGGGCGGTCTGTCGTGCGCGTCTTTGAATCTTTGGGTTGGGAAGTTGTGCGGCAGTTATTTCAAAAACTCCCATTGAACCCAAATGGACTGTCAGAATTTCAACATCTGTGATTGCCTTGTGAGGATCATTCTTGGTGTGAGCCGGTTCAGCTAACGGCAGCATTTGTGTGCCTGGGAATTGCTCCAGCTCAATCCACGGTTGAGCGTCAGTCTCAATAAAAGCTTGTTCGGTGATCATAAGCATGTAATCAGAGTTGGTTTCAATAAGGGTAAAAGAGCGCAAAGCGGTCGTCAGGGGAAAGGTAGTTTACAACTATTACAAGCTACCCACATGTGGGTGGCTCAAAGCTAAAAGTCCATTTCCCTCCCTTAAAACAGTACGAAAAGCAGACAAAATTAAGGATTGAAGGCTCTCGGCTTTATCTTCGTTACAATTTCCCCTAGCCCCAATTGCACGCGCACATTCCAGGAATTCCTCAGTGCTTACTTCCTCAAAAATTTCCTCAATAGTTGTTAAATTATTGGCAACATCTTCTGGAGGCACAAACATATTTCCAAAGTAACCTGGAAGCCTACTGGCTCGCTCCCAACCTAAGCCGCCCCAAAGCATCTGAGTTGCACCCACACGATTAGTTATTACCACTGCTTGACTATTAGATTCAGAAATAAGTGGATAATCTCCGACAAAAAGACTTGAAAACAAATCTACAAAAGCTTCGGGGAAGAAAAGATGGCCAACCTCATGTAAGTCATCCCAATCAAATGCATCGGGATTTTGGTTTTTATCAACAAAAAATCCTGGAATTAAACTATTGAGGATAGCTTTATCTTGAGGAGGAAATTTACCAGATGCTTCTGTCCGCTTTCGTAAAAATTTACTTAATTTTTCAGATATTTGCGACTGCACAACAGCTTGGTCAAATGCGTTCCTTACATTAGGCACATCTGATGGTTTAACTCGAAACAGGCACCAAATTGGATCTGCACTCATGAATCTGGTTATTTGTAGTTGTAATAGTGTCCGTTCACGCGGCACAGTAAGCTAACATTTCAAAGTTGTTGGTCATAGCAGTAGTCGCTCCTTATATTGATGTCTGGGAGACTCCAATATGCTAACTGCAATTATTACAGAAAAGGTTTACATATGAGCAAGAATTGCGTAAAGAGTTTGTAAACACTTACGCATTCAGATATTCTGAACGACTCACACCGCCAGGTTGAGTGGTGTGTGTCAAATGCTGTCAGTAACACTGCTGAAGTTAAAGGCCCGCACTCGCACCCCAGGGACTACACTACTACCGTAACGCTGCACTGTACTGAGGGCATCAACATCCTGCAGCATCTCAGGTAAGCTCTGGTTGAAGCGCAGGTTTTTGATTGGGTAAGCAATCTCACCATTCTCGATCCAGAACGTACCATCGCGGGTCATGCCCGTAACCACCAGTGACCGAGGATTTACGTAACGCACGTACCAGGCTCGGTTCACCAGGATTCCTCGCTCTGTCTGGGCAATCAGGTCAGCCAGACTATGGTTTGACCCGGACATCACAATCGGAGTCAGAGAGCCCGTTGGCTGCTTATCCTGCTGTGCCGCCCAGTAGCGGCTGTAAGCAAGAGTTTGAGGAATCCCGTCCTTGATTACCTCATTATATCGATTACTGAACCCGTCGCTGAAAAACGTGCTTAACTGCAACAGCGGATGAGCCGGATCACGCTGCACCTGCACGATTGGGCTAAACATCGCCTCACCTAAGCGGTTGCCGACTGGTTCGCCTGCCTGATCGGTGCGAGACATAAACGATCGCCCCTCATCGGCAGCTCGTGCATCCAGATTCCAGATTACCCAAATCAGCAAATCTGCAAAAGCAGCTCCATCAAACACTACCGGGTATGTGCCCGGATTCACTTCGCGGGGGTGGCGCGATCGCATTGCCTGTTCAATCAACTGCTCAGTCAATGAGTCAATTGGCAACTGGTTTACAGCCAAAGCAGTACGCTGACTCCAACTGGAACCATCCCCGATCCGAGCCGTAAAACTGAAATCCGCCTCTGTCCCTTGGTTACAAGCCCGTAAACCCCGTGAGTTGCCAATTGCCCGCAGGAAAGCCTCTGTACTAAGAGTACCCGAACCATGAACATCGGCTTTAGCACTCAGTGTACACACCTGCTGGACAATTTTTCCCCTTTCCAGTGGCGAGAGAGTAGCCGTTGCTTGATCAAAGCCTGGGGTGCGCTGTTCGTAGGCTTGAGGTTCGAGCAGAGGCACCCACTCCGGATCTGACGGGGCAATGCGGGCTAGTTCCTCTGAGCGTCGGATTGCTGCTGTGATCGCCAGAGGGTTGATATCTGTCGTGGAGGCAGAAGCACTGCGAGTCCCGAAGTGACTGGTGATGGTGAGATTAAACCGAGTTTTACTGATATTCTGGCTAATCTGATTTTCTGAAAAGCGGCTGAGGGATTCTTCCCCAGTGCTGAGACTGACAAAGACACCCTCTGCCTCAGATTGTTTAATGACTTTTTCTACTAGGGACAGAGCCTGGTCTTCACTGATCAAACTTGGTGTTGCTGCTAGGGTCATGTGAAATCGATCTTGCGCGCTTTTACAATAATAAGGACAGATTTTACATCGGCAGTTATGGGCAGTGGTGATTGATATTGGATCATGAGAGCGTGGAAGATGACAGATTCGCTCGAACCACCGCCACCGCCTCGATCTCAAACAACATACCGTCCAAGGCAAGTCTGGGGACTGGAACCAGGGTGCTGGCTGGCGGCTTGCGATCGCCCCAAGTCGCATTGCGTTCCAGTGAGATCAGACGCTGTTTCTCGGCATTGTGTTCAACCGAGAACAGGGTAATCTTAACCACATCCTCCAACCGAGCACCAGCAGCAGTTAGGGCAGTTCGGAGGTTGGCGAAGGACTGTTTTAACTGAGTTGCGAAATCATCGGAAACAAGGTTGCCGTTCTCGTCCGCTCCATATTGCCCAGAAACGTAGATGAGCGTTGATGTTGGGGGTACAACCGTCACCTGGGTATAGCCAAACGGCGAGGGATTGTGTAACCCATCTGGATTGATGAATTCGATTGTTTCCGTCACCATTGCAGCCGTCTCCTGTACGTGCTCTCTCAAATTTCTGGTGCATGACGGCTCACCTTAACTGCGCCTCACAGCGATCTCATTGACTTCAAGCTTCAACCGCTCGTTTACCAGACTCTTAACTATAGCATCTTGATCGTGCATGTCGGTAACAAACACATCTGTTCGGACGCCAGTCTGACTATGTTAGAAATGGGAGCAACTTGGTATAAATGTACTGATTAGGCGATCTAGTGCGATCGTTCGTGGCAATATCGGTATAGGAGACTGGAGGCAGTATGGTTCAAGTCGTTCAGGCACGAAAAGCAACGCTCGGACTGCTAGAGACTGAGTTCGGCTTGGTCGCGAATGCCAATCCTCAATTTTTTACCGAGTGGGTTTCGCCACAAACGCAAGTGAGCGATCCAGAAACTCAAGCGCTGGCAAGGGTCAAACTGAATTTTGAACATTTGCTCAAAGAGCCACCGCTGCTCGAAGAAGCGATCAAGATGGTGGTGCTTTCTCCACTGCTTGATTTGGCAGGCTTTTATCAACCGCCGTTTCGGATTAAGCCAGAGGCAGAAATCAGCGTTGAGGCGACTGATGCAGAAGAGGGGGTGGTGATTCGCGGGGAGATTGATGTGCTAGTGGTGTCGGGGAAGCTTTGGGTGTTGGTCATTGAGTCAAAGATGAGCGCTTTTTCCTTGAATGTTGCACTGCCTCAAGCGCTGAGCTATATGTTGGCAAATCCGACTCAGCCTTGCTATGGTTTGATTCTCAA
Organism: uncultured bacterium; assembly: GCA_964250845.1. GTDB lineage: Bacteria > Cyanobacteriota > Cyanobacteriia > Cyanobacteriales > Chroococcidiopsidaceae > CAXUIG01. The sequence continues at coordinate 7,025 of CAXUIG010000025.1, forward strand.
TGGCAGTGACTTTGTGTTTGTAAAGCTGAATCGAGAAGAACCGCCGCAGTACGCAACATCTCGCGTGTTTTCACTCTTTGCACCAGGGAATGAACTGGTCGAAGTCTTGAAGATTCTGAAGCATTTGGCTTGAGCGAGTGGTTGGACATTCAGAGGATGTCTACCATCCGATGTGCTGCCATCCTACTTGTCTTTCCCGGCGGAACCGTTGCGCCCACTCCTCAGATACCTCATCAGCTAGCTGCTCATAGTAGGGCGGAGCAACCGTAACACCATTAGATGAGATACCAAGATATGCCAAAATCTCGAAGACGGTTGTTTCATACCGTTGGACGAAATCTTCGTAGACAATTGTTAAGGGCAGGATGCCTGCTTCTGTGAAAAACTCTTGAGTCCCAGCCTCTCGCATTACGCCCTCTATGTACAGGGTGTTGATTGCATCAAATAAATATTGATCTCTCACATCCTTAGCATTCGGCTTTGTGCCATATTTTCTATGCCATTCCTGTGTCTGTATGGCTTTCCACCATGAAACTGCCAATCGCACCTTGTTTCGCCGGGTCATGAAAATGTGCTTACCGTTTGGAAAAGCATTCTCCCAAACTTCCCCTCGGCTGCATGACCTCTCGTTGCAACCGGGAAACTGACGAAAAGTCTCTATTACAGAGCTAAAGTGCGGTTCACAAATGCCATATTTCAATCCGAACACTTGGTTGGGGGTGCTACCAAGTTCCCATAGTTTGGTCTGCAACTCGGACGCGCTACTCACTCCATAATGCGGGTATAATTGCGCACCACTAGCTACATGCAACCATTCTGCGGGTTTTCCAGCCACAAACGTGCTTTCAAGTGCTTTACACAGCAGTGTGCTTCCTGTGCGTTGGCTAAACCAGATTGTATACGACCTCGATGGCTTCATTCGTCCGCTCACAGTTTAATTCACTAGTAAGACAGTCAGGGGCTGGAATCCGGCCCCTTAAATACTTACTTGATTTTTAACCAAAGCGGGATGCTTCAGTTACGACGCTCCTCCAACCTGAATATTTCGTACTCGCACTGGCACACAGGCATGGGTCATCTGAGCCACCTGCATTGGCTCACCTTTGCCACACATATTCGTACCGCACTGTGTACGCTCAGAGGCGGGTCCTATTGCATCAATGCTATTCCAAAAATCAGTAGTCATCGAGTGATAGGTGACATCCTTTAACATCCCCACCACCTTGCCCTTTTCTACTTTCCAGAAGGCATCGCCGCCGAATTGAAAGTTACGTCGCTGCTGGTCGATGGAGTAACTGCCGATACCGTCGATTAAAATACCGTCCTCGGTGTCTGCAATCATCTCGGCGAGAGTGGCGGTGTGGCTACCCCCGTCTGGTCCCGGTTCCAACCCTAGATTGGGAATGCGTACCATCGGCACGCTAGACCAGCTATCGGCGTAGGCACAGCCGTTGCTGCTAGGGCGACCGAGTCTATGCGCTGTCTCGCGGTCGGTCAGGTAGTCCACCAGGATGCCATCTTTGACGACATACCAATCCTGAGCTGGAACACCTTCATCGTCGTAGCCCATGGTGCTGCGTCCCCCTGGTTGGGTGCGGTCAGCTCGGAAGTTGACCCAAGGAGCGGCATACTGGAGGGTGCCCAACTTGTCGGTGGTGGCGAAGCTGGTGCCTGCAAAGTTGGATTCGTAGCCATACACCCGATCTAGTTCGGTAGGATGACCAACCGATTCGTGGATTGTCAGGAATAGGTTGGTTGGCTTGAGGATCAGGGTGGTGCGGATGCCAGAGGGTCCCTGGGGAGCATTTACTTTTTCAATAGCTTCAAGGGCAACACGGTCTACCTGAGCCAAAAGGTCATCAGCATCGATATGTTCGTAGCCTGTGTTCAGGGGTTGACGCTCATAGCTGCGGCTCTGGGCATCACCGTTGGCAACAGCAGTGCAGCCAAATCCTGGATAGCTGCGATATATTGTCTGGTTGATTACAGAGCCTTCTGTTGAAGCGAAGGTCTTGTCCTCGCGGGTGAATCGCAGGTAGGAATAGGCTTTTTTGATACCGCTTGAGCTATAGCTAAGCAGCTTTGAGTTGAGATCTAGAAGCAGTTCTGCTTTCTCGCTGATGGGATAGGTGAAGGGGTCGATGGTGATCGGTGTGATGTAGGTATCGTGGTATGCTTCGACTGGGACCAACTGCACCCGTGTCTGTTGCGAAAGGCGGCTTGCTTTGGCGATATCTACGGCAAGGGCAACAATTCTTTCAACTTCACCTGCGGTTTTATTGTGGCTGGCGGCGAATCCCCACGCTCCATTGAGTAGCACGCGCACCCCAAAGCCAGAACTGTCATTATCGTGAAGCTGGCTCAGGGTGCGATCGCGGGCGGTTAAGTTCTGAGAACGGTAGGTGCACAAGCGCACATCCCCGTATTCACACCCGGCACGGGCGATCAGGTCAATGGCCAGTGAAGCTAAGTCTGTGGTAGCGATCGGTGCAGGAGCTTGTACCATAGCGAGCAATTTCTAGCAATGTAAATAACGTATTCTAACGACTGCACCGCGAGTTGTGGTACTTACGAATATTCTCGTAGGTTCACGAATGTTTCACTTCAAACAACCCAACTTTAGCAACTCTTTAAACGATTTGACCCCAAAATCATCTGGTATTTGTCTAAATGATAACAGTAGGGTGCAAAGCCCCATTAACGACTATAGTAGCGAGTTGAAACTCTCATGAGCTACTGCTTAAATTCCACCTGTCCCCATCCAGAGAACCTGACTACCGCCAAAAGGTGTCACTCGTGTGGCTCCCAGCTACTATTGCACCGCCGCTATCGTGCGAGCAAAGCCTTGGGGAAAGGTGGCTTCGGAGCCACGTTTTTAGCCCAAGACGAGACTTTGCCCGGTGAGCCCTACTGCGTGATCAAACAACTGCACTCATACGCCAACAATCCAGAAGTTTTGCAGAAGATTTCGCGGAAATTGTTTGAGCGAGAAGCTAAAACCCTTGGTCAGATTGGCAATCATCCCCAAGTACCCCAGCTGCTGAACTACTTTGAAGACTCGCAACAATTATACCTAGTTCAGGAATACGTCAGCGGCTTAACACTGCAACAGGAAGTCAAACGCTTTGGTCCCTTGAGCGAAGTTGGGGTGAAGCAATTCTTGAGCGATATCCTGCCGCTACTGCGATACATCCACGAACTGCAGGTGATTCACCGGGACATCAAACCGGCAAACTTAATTCGACGTGAGCAAGACGGCAAACTCGTTCTCATCGACTTTGGTGTCGCCACCAACCACGTCCAGCTGGTGACAAGTCAATCGGAGCAGACGAGCTTAACTACCAACGCGGTTGGCACCCGTGGTTTTGCCCCCCCAGAGCAGATAGCCAAGCGCCCAGTATACGCCAGTGATATATACGCAGTGGGGGTGACTTGCATTTACCTGCTGACTGGTAAATCTCCTAAAGACCTCGACTACAATTTCTCAATAGGTGAAATCGTCTGGCAAAATCAAGTTCAGGTCAGCGATCACTTCGCCAAAGTCTTAAAGAAAATGCTAGAGGTGTCGGTTGAGCATCGCTACCAGTCGGCTAACGAAGTCCTCAGAGCACTTGAGATCGAACCCTACCTGGATAGTTTTGCCAAGGGTATGGCTGCTCAACCCTTTGTAAATCAACGAACACTCAACCGGACTTCACCGGATTCTGGTAAGTCCCACCACCCTGAAGAGGGCTATTTCTACACTCGGTCTGTTGTTCAGGTGGCGGCAGAGATTCGGGCGCGACGAGCTAAGTTAGCAGCGAAGAGTGTATCGGTGATAACACCCCAGCGGGTTCTGACGCTAAAGACTCCAGCCACGGCACAAAAGACTCAAGTTCCTCGTAAAATAGATACCGCTACTTTACTCTCCGCCTACATCGAGGGGAGGCGCAATTTTGTCTTACACGATCTGAGCTGGCTCGACCTGCAAAGGGCAGACTTGCAAAGCGCGAATTTCCATTGCTCCAAGCTGGAAAGAACGAATCTCCAGGCAGCTAACCTGTTTAATAGCAATTTTTGTCGGGCTAGTCTCAACGGCGCAAATCTCAGAAAAGCAAATTTGAGCCGGGCTGACCTTAGCCAAGCCGATTTAGAACAAGCGGATCTGAGCGGCGCAGATCTCAGCTATGCTGATCTAGGCAAAGCCAATCTCCAGGGAGCCAATCTGTGTGGGGCTAATCTCACTGGTGCCAAACTTTCACAAGAGCAGCTGGCTATAGCCAAGACGAATTGGATGACGGTGCAACCCAATGGTAAGCGGGACTTGTTTTGATACCCCCACCCATCCGCACCACAACAACGATGAAACACTACCAGCAGATTCCAATTTTAGAGTGTGAAGAGCGGCTATTACCAATTCCCTTGGAATTGTTTGCGATTGAGTCGCCCCACCCCTATCAAAAGCTGGGTGCGCCCTATGGAGAGCGATCGCCCTATTATCTGCGTCAGAGCGTTCTTAACAGTTTGCTCCAAGCCCAAGCCCACCTGCAACACTACCATCCCAACTGGCGCATCCAAATCTTCGATGCCTATCGCCCCGTCGCGGTTCAACAATTTATGGTAGAATACTCATTCTCTCAACTTGTTCAGGCTCAGGGGCTTAACCCGGCTGATTTATTAGAAGACCAGCGCCAAGAGCTGTGGGAACAGGTTTATCGATTTTGGGCTATACCTAGCCTCGAAGATAGCTGCCCACCGCCCCATAGTACTGGTGCCGCTGTGGATGTGACGCTCTTAGACAACATGGGGCGGACGGTGGAGATGGGTTCTGAGATTGACGAACTATCAGAGCGATCGCATCCAGATTATTTTGGTGCCAGTACCCACCCAGTGGAACAGCAGTATCATGCCCACCGGCAACTGTTGTGTAAGGTAATGCGTAACTCTGGGTTTCAGCGTCATCCGCGAGAGTGGTGGCACTTCTCCTTAGGCGATCAGATGTGGGCTTGGCTGAGTAATCAGACGAATCCAGCCAATCCTGTTATTGCACGCTACGGTCGGGTTGCCTAAGCTGCTGTGCAGACAATAAAAGCATCTCCGATTATGGGTGCGAAGGTTGGCTAAGCATCCTCTGGATTCAGGTGAATCATCTCCCAGGTGGTGTAAGTCCCAATTGGAGACCAAATATCATACGGGAGGAGTAAGAGCGCTGCCCATCCAGAAATTGGCCAAACAGCTAGTGTCAGTAGAATGGCTAAAATCGCACCAGTTCCCCCAATAATTGTCCCCACCTTGAGACTGTGAAGCCTCAGCATCACTGATGTATAGGAGGAAGTAACCACTTCCACAAGTAAGTATAACCCCATCATTAGCCAGGTTCTGCTGCTGCCTGGCTCTTTTTCCCAGACAATATAAGCTGACCAGGCACCGCAAACAAAAATTACCGTCCAAATGACTGGAATCAGAGCCTCAAAAGTTAGCCATCTGGGGCGACGCAAGCGGGCAAACCACCTGACATCACGAGGCGTGATCAAGCTACTACCCAGGGCAACTAATAGAGTCACACCCCCAATCACCATCCACGATTTGATCATACCATTAACCTTTGCTGTGCCCTACTGTCAAGCCCTATACAGCAATTGTGGCAATTTAGAGGGTGAGTTTAATCAGCCATTGGTCTGAAAACTTCAATCACCCACTCACAGCGAGCGCTTTATCAGCCTTGATGGTTTTGGTAGGAGGGGTGAAAAGTAGCTCAATGCTGCTAGGATTGGAAGGCAAGAATCTGTCTTGCTGTGATCTGAGGCTGTTCGAGTTGAGGGACGTGCCCACAATCTTCGAGCCAGATTAGTTGAGAATTAGCGATCGCACGTTGGAATTTCACCGCATCGCCAATGCCCAGCGTCTCGTCAGACTCCCCCCACAAAATCAGCGTCGGTTTGTCAATTTGGGCAATCAAGGGTGCCAAATCGCTATAACCACCACTTTTTGTAAAGGAAATCATAGCCTCGTGCCAATTGGGCATCTCTAAGTGCAGCACTGCACACCGTATCGCCTCAAGAGCAGCCGGTTCCAGGTTGCCAGAAATACCACCAAAAAACAGTGCCTGAACTTTGCGCTGACGCCAATACTCCACCGCCAGATAGTCGAGGGGAGGAAAGAGAAACCGCCCTTGGGGGAAGCTCCCCGTGTAACCCACACTGTTAATCAGTACCAACCTTTGGACAGCGTCGGGGTAAGTGAGAGTAAAATCAATTGCTGTCGCTCCTCCCATCGAAGCCCCCACCAACATCACTGGCTGTTTGATCAGCGTTTTCCAGAAATAGTAGAGATGAGTTTTGATAGCGGCTGGGCTAAATGAAATTCCCTGCACCCGCTCCGTAAAGCCGAACCCCAATAAATCAACCGCCCACGTCTCATTTTGGCAGGCAAGCAGCGGTAGGAGGAGGCGGAACTCCAGCACGGAACTGTCGAAGCCGTGGAGCAACAAAATTGGTGTCCCTCTCCTACCCTGACGGACGTAGGTAGTTGCGATCGGCTGCTGGCTCAGAGGAGTAGCAAGAGGCTGACGCTCAATGCTCTGGGCGAAGGCAATGGATGTCGGTGTCAGGTACTTAACTTGAGGCGGTAGAAAGGAAGCAAACATATTTGGTAGTAGTAATGTAGTGATTACCCTTGGCTTGCCAAATCGATTGCTCCAACCCCAAATTATTTACAAATGACCGCATCGCCTACTTTCACCCCAAGTTCTAACAAAATCTTAGTCAGTTTCAGGCTTCAGCTTGGCTAGACAGGACTTCGACCAATTTCGAGCCGTTGATGGAACAATCAAACAAGTGTAGTCCGAACTTCTGAGAAAGTTCTTCACAGACCTTAACCCCACGAACACTGTTGCCTCGCTGATCAAGGGGTGGTGAGAATACTCCGATGCCGAGCTGATTTGGGACTATGACAATAATGCCACCACAAACCCCACTTTTGGCTGGGAGACCAACTTTGTACGCCCACTCACCCGCAAAGTTGTACATGCCACAGGTGTACATCACACTTAGAATATCTTTGATGTAACAACTCTCAACTGCCCCTTCTCCCGTGACGGGGTTGATGCCCTTATTGGCAAGAGTCGCTGCCATCACTGCCAAATCATAGCAGTTAACCAGCAATGAACATTGCTGGAAGTAGAGGTCGAGTGCCTCGTCAATCTTTTCATCAATCATGCCAAAATTGAGCATCAAGTGTGCCATCGCGCGGTTGCGATGTCCAGTTGTCCGCTCTGACATGAACACGGAAATATCAATAAAAATATCGTGACCGATATATCGCCGGAACATGTCCAGCATACGGTTGAGCCGTTCGCTCGGACCCGATCCCTTCAGCAGACTGGTAGTCGCGATTGCACCAGCATTGACCATTGGGTTGTAAGGTCGCTTTGAGTGTTCGTCCAAGATAATCGAGTTAAAGGCTTCTCCTGTCGGCTCAACACCAACCTTGCTCAAAACGTAATCGCGCCCGTGTTCCTCAAGCGCCATCCCGTATACAAACACCTTTGAAATTGACTGAATCGTGAACAGATGGTGGTAATCGCCGACCTGATAAACCTGACCGTCTACTGTGATCACGCAGATACTGAACAAGTCAGGACTCACCTTTGCCAGTTCAGGGATGTAATTCGCTACCGCGCCGTCGCGCAGTGGCTTGTACTTGAGATGCAATTCGTTCAAAAAGGATTGAAGCGGAGAGTCCATAAGTATCCTTCGAGGGGAGCGTAACAAATCGAAGTGATTCCGTCACATTTGTAGTATTGCCTCTAATTTGTTACGCTCTCAGTCAGCGAAGCTTCTGGGATAAATCTTGCAAAACTATCAGGCAGGAGTGTTTTTCTATATTTTTGTTAACAGCTAAAATTCCTCTACTGGACTCAGATAAATTTAGATCATACTCCGGTTGTAATTTGGTTAAAAATTTAATTATGACCACAGCTCGTTTAATTCAGATTATCCGTAACTCTTTCATTCGCCTTGTAGGCTTGTTTGATCAGTTCTTGGGTGTTTTCAGAAAATTATTGAGTTGGCTCAATCAGGGCTTTAACCTTCTCAAGCAGTTGTTAGGATTCACCGAGTCTCAAGATTTCCTGGAAGAGCAAGTACAGGGCGCAAAAGCAGCTTTAGCTGAGGAAGACATTCCTGTTGATGCTCCGAAATATTCCCCTCCCGCCGCTAGCTCTACTCGCCGTCGTCCTGATGCCAGCATGGATAACTTCCGTAAGCTTGCTGCTCAGGTAAAGACTTCGCGTTAGTGCAGTCAGGTGGGCAATGCCCACCCTACCTGCTTAACCGAAGATGCTGCCAAAGAACTCTACAGCTTCCTTTAGAGCCACGATGAACACGTCAATCTCTTCACGGGTGTTGTAAAAGGATAGGCTTGCCCGTGCCGTTGACTGAGCTACCAAGTACCGATGTAACGGTTGGGTACAGTGGTGTCCAGCGCGGATGGCAACTCCAGCCTGATCCAGAATGGTGGATAAATCGTGGGGGTGGACATCGCCAGCAGTGAAGGCGGCGAGGGCGGCTCTACCCAAGCCAGCTAGTTTGGGTTTAGGACCATAGGTGCGGATGGTGGGAATTTGTTGCAGTTGTTCGAATAGATACCCAGTCAACTCGGCTTCGTAAGCATAGATGTTATCCATACCCAGCTCGGTGAGGTAATCCACAGCTGCGCCAAGTGCGATCGCTTCTCCAATTGCTGGGGTTCCGGCTTCAAACTTGTGAGGCAAATCAGCATAGGTGGCATGATCGAGGAAAACATCCGCAATCATCTCACCACCACCCAAAAAAGGCGGCATTGATCGCAGCAGATCCAATTTGCCATAGAGGAAGCCAATCCCCGTAGGAGCACACATCTTGTGCCCAGAGACAACCAGCCAGTCGCAGTCCATCTTCTGCACGTCGATGGGCATGTGAGGTACGCTTTGGCAGGCGTCGATTAATACTCTGGCTCCGTATTGGTGAGCGCTCGCAATAATGTCCTGCACAGGGTTAATACAGCCCAAAGTGTTAGACACATGCACCACGGCAACCAATTTGGTTCGGTTTGAAATCAGAGTCTTGAACTGTTCGAGATCAAATTCTTCAGTCTCGGTAAGTTCAACAAACTTCAGCACCGCGCCCGTCTTCTGAGCAACCAGCTGCCAGGGAATGAGATTACTGTGGTGTTCCATCACCGAGAGGATGATTTCATCCCCCTTTTGCAAATTGCTCATACCCCAGCTGTAGGCAACTAAGTTAATTGCCTCAGTCGCATTGCGGGTGTAAACAATTTCTTGCCGCGAAGCAGCATTGACAAAATTTGCAACTTTGTCCCGCGCTCCTTCATAAGCATCCGTGGCTTTAGCACCGAGAGTATGAACCCCCCGATGGACGTTAGAATTGTACTGCTCGTAGTAGTCCCGTAGGGTGTTCAGGACTAACAAGGGCTTTTGGGATGTGGCGGCGTTGTCTAAGTAAACCAGGGGTTTGCCGTTGACTTCTTGGTGCAAAATTGGGAAGTCAGCCCGGACTTGATCAGCGAGGGTTTTTTCCTTGGTAATGGTCATTTTTCAGAACTGAGTAATGAAGAATTAGGGAACCGCACGACTGCTAGAGACACATAGTAGCTATTAGCTATCTACTAAGCGCTGATGGCTGATAGCTGAAGAAAGCATTTCCCGCAGGGAGGCTACCGGCAACTGGTTGATGATTTCGGCAGCGAAGGCGAGGATTAAGAGATGACGGGCGTCGGTTTCATCGATCCCACGGCTTTGCAGGTAAAAGACTTCTTCGTCGTCGAGTTGGCTGACGGTAGCACCATGGCTACATTTGACGTTATCTGCTGTAATTTCTAGTTGGGGTTTAGTCTCGATTCTGGCTTTGGGGGAGAGGAGTAAATTGCGGTTTAGCTGCCCTGCATCTGTTAACTGGGCAGCTTTGGGAACCAAGACTTTACCGTTAAACACCGCATGAGCCCGGTCAGCGACAATGCATTTATGTAGTTGGCGACTGGTGCCATGGGGGTGGTTGAGAGCGATCGCACTATGGGTATCTGCAACCTGTTGAGCGGCTATCATCGTCAGACCATTCAGGGTGGTTTCTGTTTGCTCACCCGTCTGGAAAACCTCTAAGTTATGCCGCGACAGTTTTGCCCCTATGGTAATGGCATTGCAGGTATAGCGGCTATTACGAGCTTGCGCGATCGCACTCTTACCAATGTGAAAAGCCTCTGGACTATCGCGCTCAATCCTAGTGTGGCTGACTTGAGCATTTTCCTCAATCCAGATTTCCGTAACGGCATTGGTGAAGTAAACCGCTTCCCCAACTTCCGCCTCCCCTTCTTCTGGACTCTCTATGTTGATCTGATCCAAATAATCTTCAATCAGCGTCACGCTACTACCCGATTCTGCCACTACCAGACAGCGCGGCTGGGAAATCGTCGGTGTCTGACTAGATGTCGAGATAAATAGCAGATGAATTGGTGTCTCCACCACTACATTCACACTCACCCACACCACCGCCACATCCGTCAACCCAGCTGTGTTCAGGGCGGTAAACACGTCTAACTCTACGCTAGTTGGCTCTACCCCCTCACACGACTGGCTCCCTGCTAAGTAGTCCCGCACACGCTCCGAATAGGTTATGGGCAGCCCAGCCAAGTTGCTCACCACCAATCCTGGCAAGTCTGCTTTCACTGAGAGTTCTGGGGCATAAATCCCATTTACGAACACCAAACGAGTGTTGGCTTCTGGTATTAACGATGCAACAGCATCATTACCCAACTCCACCTTCTGGGTTGCCGCTTGGAATACCACCTGCCGTAGAGATGAAAGATCAGTAAATCGCCATTCTTCATCCCGTGTGGTGGGGAGAGTGTACTGACGCGCCGTTTTATTGGCGCGATCGCGTAACTCTTGCACCCAAGCGAGTGTTTCCGGCTCAAGTCCCTGATTCAGTTCTTGGCACTGATTTAACAACTGTGTCAGATATGCGTCTCTATCTGCCAATGCCGATGTGAGACCGATTTCGTCCGGGTTAGGAATTAGACTGGGAGAAATTTGAATACTCATCGCGCTCCTACCTCAATCTCAGCTTGCTCTAGCAGCCAGTCATAACCACGGGACTCCAGTTCCAGCGCCAATTCCTTACCACCACTGGTGATAATGCGACCCGCCGCCATTACATGAACGAAGTCCGGTACAATATAATTGAGTAGCCGCTGATAGTGAGTAATCAGGATCGTCGAATTCTCTGGATTTGTCAGTTGATTCACGCCATTGGCGACAATCTTGAGGGCGTCAATATCCAACCCCGAATCTGTCTCATCCAAAATTGCTAGTTTTGGTTCTAAGAGCGCCATTTGCAGAATTTCATTCCGCTTCTTCTCACCACCGGAAAACCCTTCATTCAAACTTCGGCTCAGGAAAGCCGGATTCATTTTGACAATTTCCAGCTTTTCCTGCACCAGATCATCAAAATCAAACGCATCCAATTCCTCTAAACCCTGTTGCTTGCGGCGGGAATTGTAAGCCACGCGCAAGAAATCCAAATTACTGACACCCGGAATTTCCAACGGGTACTGAAACGCTAGAAACACCCCAGCCCTGGCACGTTCTTCCGCTTCCAGTTCCAGCAGATTCTGCGTGCCGAAGAACACCTCGCCGCCTGTTACCTTATAGGCTGGATGCCCCGCCAACACTTTCGATAACGTACTTTTACCAGAACCATTCGGTCCCATAATTGCATGGATTTCCCCCGCCTTCACCTCAAGGTTCACCCCCTTAAGAATCAGCGTTCCATCTACTTCCGCCGTCAGATCACGCACTGACAGCACAACTTCACTATTTTCAATAATCATCTTTGCAGTTCTCTTCTCTTCTTCTGCGATCTGGAGCTAGCGAGCGCTTCCTTTAGTAAAGTGGGCAATGCCCACCCTACTCTGTTTAACCAACGCTTCCTTCCAACTTCAGGCTTAACAACCTGTCTGCTTCCACCGCAAACTCCATCGGCAGTTGATTGAAGACATCTTTGCAGAAGCCACTAATCATCATGGAAATCGCATCCTCTGCTGAAATCCCGCGCTGCGAGAAGTAAAACAATTGGTCTTCCCCAATTTTGGAAGTAGACGCCTCATGTTCCACCTTGGCGCTGTTGTTCTGCACCTGGATATAGGGGAACGTATTCGCATGGGCATTGTCGCCAATCAGCATCGAGTCGCACTGGGAATAGTTCCGCGCCCCAGATGCCTTCGGGTTGACTTTTACCAAACCCCGGTAACTATTAGATGAGCGTCCAGCTGAGATGCCCTTGGAAATAATCGTGCTGTGGGTATTCTTACCAATATGCACCATTTTAGTACCTGTGTCCGCTTGCTGCATGTGATTCGTCAGCGCCACAGAGTAGAATTCACCCACGGAGTTATCGCCCACTAGCACACAACTGGGGTACTTCCAGGTGATAGCGGAACCAGTCTCTACTTGTGTCCAAGAAATCTTGGAGTTGACTCCTTGGCACAGCCCCCGCTTGGTGACAAAGTTGTAGATCCCGCCTTTGCCGTTTTCATCTCCGGCATACCAGTTCTGGACGGTGGAGTATTTAATCTCCGCATTGTCTAAGGCGACTAATTCCACCACAGCAGCGTGCAGCTGGTTGGTGTCGAACATTGGAGCGGTGCAGCCTTCCAGGTAGCTGACTGAGCTGCCTGACTCCGCCACAATCAGTGTCCGCTCGAACTGCCCCGTATCCCCACTGTTAATTCGGAAGTAGGTTGACAGTTCCATCGGACACTTGGTGTTCTTAGGAATGTAGACAAAGGAGCCATCGGTGAAAACAGCTGAGTTGAGAGCGGCAAAGTAGTTATCTGCCACCGGCACCACGCTGCCGAGGTACTTCTGCAGCAGTTCTGGGTGGTGCTGGACGGCTTCAGAGAACGAGCAGAAAATCACGCCCTGTTTTGCTAGCTTCTCCTTAAACGTGGTAGCGACGGAGACGCTATCGAAAATCGCATCGACAGCAACGTTTGACAGTCGCTTCTGCTCCGACAGGGGAATCCCCAGTTTTTCAAAGGTTTCCAAAAGTGTGGGATCAACTTCCTCCAAGCTATTCAGTGCCTTTTGTTTTTTCGGCGCGGAGTAGTAGATGATGTTTTGGTAATCAATTGTGGGATACTTGACATTAGGCCAAGTTGGTTCTGTCATTTTCTGCCACTGGCGGTAGGCTTTGAGGCGAAATTCCAGCATGAACTCTGGCTCGTCTTTCTTGGCGGAGATCAGGCGGATGACGTCCTCACTAAGGCCACGTGGAATTGTGTCTGCCTCAATATTGGTGACAAAGCCGTACTTGTAGGGCTGATTGACTAGGGTTTTGACAGTCGAACTCATTGGTCGTGTTCTCTTTTGTGCTAGAATGCGTCTAATAACGATAAAAGACGGGTGTGGGGATGCCGGTTTTAACCTCGCTTTCCCGAGTTTTTAAACGGCTGTTACTATAAAGGCAACTAAAACAATATACCTGTTGTTTAACATATATCAATTTTAAGCTATATTGGCAAGAGGTATGTTGTCAAAGTAAATTTGTCAGCTAAGAATTTTGGGACGAAGATGGCAACTACGCAGCAGCCCTCGACCAAGCATGACATCCTGCAACATTTACTGAAGCAGGGTCAAGCAACCGCGCACGAGTTAGCCACAGCCTTGGATATAAGCCCACAAGCGATTCGTCGCCATCTGAAGGATTTGGAGGCGGAAGAACTGATTTTGTACCAAGCAGTTCAGGTAGGAATGGGGCGTCCGCAGCACGTATATCAACTCAGTCGGCAGGGGCGCGATCGCTTGCGTCGGGGATTGGGCGATCGCTTCGGGGATAGCCAAGGTCAATTTGCCGTTTCTCTGCTGGATACTCTGGCGGAAACGGTAGGGCATGAGCAAGTGAGTTCGATTTTGCGCAAACAGTGGCAACGCAAGGCGGTGGAATACCGCGATCGCGTGGGGACTGGTTCGCTAAAAGAGCGCGTGGCGAATTTGGTGGAACTCAGAAAAGCCGAAGGTTACATGGCAGAGTGTTATCCAGTAGACTCTAGCGATTCAGACACTGAGAGCGGCTACGGGTTCATCATGGTTGAGCATAATTGTGCGATTTCCAATGTTGCCGAGTCTTTCCCTAGTGTTTGTGGGCATGAATTAGAAATGTTTGCGACGCTGTTACCAGATTGCACAGTAGAGCGCACCCAGTGGATTATCAACGGCGAACAACGCTGCGGTTATTTGGTTCAAGGGCGCAAACAGGAGCCAGTTGGGTAAGGAATATGGATGCACAACAGCAACCGTCAACGCAATTTTTAACTCTAGAAGAGTCAGCCAAGGTAGACGCAGCCTTGCTGTCTTCTTCGGAGAAGTTTTTAACCAGATTGACGATTTCATCGCTGAAGCTTTTGAAGCACATCGCCCAAGAGACTGGTGTCGCTATTGAGGATTTGACAGCCGAGCAGGTGGTTGCCTGGTTTGAGAATGATGGGAAAATTAGGAGAGAACAGGGAATCGATGCCTCCTACCTGAAGTGGTGAACGACGCCAGGTATCTTGCGTTGCAGCTGCTTAAAGACTGGTTTGCTAGCAAGATATAGAACTACAAACACGACTACAGCTGCCAGTACAGGCAAGTTGATTGCCAGCGTTGATAGGGTGACGGCACTACCTGCTTCCACCGTTGCTATCAGCGGATTGGCAAGCCCCGCAGTTGTTAGACTGGAAGCACCTCGGCTCAGAATAGTGAAGCCTTGAATCGTGCCCGCCGTACCTCCTCCGGCAATGATTGCCAACGCCCAGGCGAATAGGGGACTCATCCCGGCAACAGAGGAAGCTGTGGCGATAGTGCCAGCGATAATTGCTGCAGGGGTAGCGATCGCGTCTAGCAGATTATCCACCCAAGGGATATAGTAGCCGCAGATTTCTAGACAAGCAGCCACGGCAAAAGCTGTAAGTGCAGGATAGGTGCCGATCCATGCAAAGCCTGGTGAGAGGGTAAGGTGTCCCGCCAGCGTGGCAATGCTCATGATTAAAAGCGGCATAAATACCCTGAAGCCACAAGCCGCACTCAAACCAATGCCAATACAAATACTTAGTAAAGTACTAAATAAGTTTTCCACGCCTTGATCCTCTTGCCATAGCAGGAATGGTTGCGCTCAGATCATAGCTAGGTGCAGTAGAAAAGAAAGACTACTGAGCAACTATAGTGACCATTTTGCCTGACACATAGCCTCTGGCTGGCTAACTGGTATGCCAGTTTCTAAACAGTCCCGTCACTCCTGTAACAAATACTTTCATATTTCTTGCTGTTTAATCCGCGCTTTTAATATTCACTTAATTAATTATTTTCTATTATCTTTTTTGCTCACATTATAACGGATTATAGGTTGCCGTGACTATGACTTTTTTCTAACTTTTTAATGATTTTCTGACGCTTTTTACAGATTGTCAAAGTTGTTATGGCTAGGTAAGCTTTTATAAAAGTTCAGTCCATAGATATAAGTAAAAGTATCAAACTATATGATGGTATCTCCACACTTGGGAAAATTCATCCCATTCAAAATGTCACTCCAATAGGTTTGCTTGACTGCCGTGCCGAATAGCAAACAGAGCGAAAACCGCCTATTTACAAGTAAAAAAAGCAAGTTCAGATTTAAAAATTAATTTATTTATCAAAAGAGTTTCCAACCATGCGTTTAAGGAACATTTTTGTTTGGGCTGCAATCTTCGATCTGGCTTTACTCTCAGGTAGGGGCGCTATTCCCACACTCGCCTCTGGAGCTGGAGTGCCTGAACCGACAGCCAGTCTCCCCAACAACACCATTACGTCTTCAAGCGTTGTCGTGGCGGATAATAGCCAACAATCACCTAATACTGGAGCGACTGACCAAGGGAGTACCCCCAATAAATCCATTTTGCCTAAAGACGGCGCCACACCTGAAAGCGTCGTCACACCTGATAATAGCCGCCAACAACCAAATTTTATCCCGAACAACTCCCGACCACCTTTAGGTGTACCATATTTGTTAAATGGGAATATCTGTAGAGAGCAGGGTGGGGACATGATCTGTTTCGCTCCTCAAGTTGCTAATAAACTTAAATGGCCTATTCCAACTTCCCCGTGACAATCTAACGCTCGTGCGCGGGTGTAGGGGGTCTTGAGAGCAGACAGTAGTAATTTAAAATGCGCCTAATTTTGTACACCAAGCCCGGTTGCCATTTGTGTGAGGGTTTACAGGAAAAGTTGGAGCAGATTCGAGGTCTGAGCTTTGAGCTTGAAATCCGGGATATTACCACCCGTGAAGATTGGTTCCAAGCCTATCAGTATGAAGTTCCTGTCCTTGGTAGAGAAGTTTCGGCTCGTTCCTGCTCTACAAGTGACACTAGGACAAAGCCAGTTGAAGAACAGCTACCCCGTCCTTCCCCCCGCGCCACGGTGAAACAGCTGGAGCACATGCTACAGAAATACATAGGAACAAATGACTCACAATAGGCGCAGTAGGTCTTTGTGAGGAGTTGTTATATGAAATTGCGCGAGTTGTTAGCAACCGTCGAGAGCGTTGTGCAACTGCCCAATCATCCGGCTCTGGAAGCAGAAGTGAAGGGGTTGACAACTAATTCCCATGCTTGCCAACCAGGAGATTTATTTATTGGCATGCCGGGAACGCGGGTGGATGGTGGGGAGTTTTGGGAGAGTGCGATCGCATCAGGTGCTGTAGCTGCCCTCGTTTCCCCCCAAGCCGCCCAGAAGAAAGCTGGGGGAGATGGGGTTTTTTGTGTGATTACAGCTGCCAACATGAACCAAGCCTGTGCCCAGGTAGCCGCTGCCTTTTATGGCTACCCAGCGCAACAGCTACAATTGATTGGCGTCACCGGCACGAATGGCAAAACCACGACTAGCCATTTAATTGAATTTCTGCTCAGCCAAGCCCAGCTACCCACAGCCCTCATAGGAACCCTCTACGCTCGTTGGGCAGGCTTCGAGCAAACATCTGCTCACACAACGCCTTTTGCGGTGGAACTGCAACAACAGCTAGCGGCAGCGCTTAGAGCTGGGTGCCAGCTGGCGGTGATGGAAGTCAGTTCCCATGCGCTGGCTCAAGCCCGCCCCCTGGGCTGCCCGTTTGAAGTTGCAGTGTTTACAAATTTGACTCAGGATCATCTGGACTTTCACCGCGATCTGGAAGACTACTTCGCCGCGAAAGCCCTTCTGTTTAGTCCTGACTATCTTAAAGGGAAAGCGGTGATTAACGCTTCGGACCCCTATGGTAAGAGGTTAATTAGTCAAATCAACCCAGAGCAAGTGTGGAGCTACAGTGTCCACGACGACTCAGCTGATTTGTTCACGTCGTACCTAAACTATGAGCCAACTGGAGTCAGTGGGATGCTGCATACGCCCAAGGGTGAGGTTGCCTTCCGCTCACCTCTAGTGGGTCAGTACAATTTAGCAAATTTGCTGGCAGCGGTGGGTGCAGTATTACATTTGGGGATGGATTTGGAATTAATTGCCCAAGTGTTGCCCCAATTTCCGGGGGTGCCGGGACGAATGGAGCGAGTGCAGCTTGGCATAGGAGCCCAGGATATCAGTGTAATTGTGGATTATGCCCACACGCCGGATAGTTTGGAGAATTTGCTCCGAGCAGCGCAACCTTTTATTCCAGGAAAGATGATTTGTGTGTTCGGGTGTGGAGGCGATCGCGATCGCACCAAGCGCCCCAAAATGGGTCAAATTGCCGCCGAACTAGCTCACCAAGTGGTCGTTACTTCTGATAACCCCCGCACGGAAAACCCGGAAAGAATTTTGGCAGATATTTTGGCGGGGATACCAGCGACAGTTGAACCAGTGGTGATAAGCGATCGCGCCACCGCCATTCGTACCGCCATTTTGCAAGCCCAGCAAGGAGATGGTGTCCTGATTGCTGGTAAAGGTCACGAAGATTACCAGATCCTGGGAACCGAAAAAATTCACTTCGACGACCGAGAGCAAGCACGAGCTGCCTTGATGCAAAGGCTTTATAGGAGTCAGTCAGAATGAATAAAAAGGAAAGCTGGACTACAATTCGTAATGTGTTTTTATCTTTTCTCCTGACTCGGAGACTCCTGACTTCTTTTCGGTAAAGAGAAAGAATTTTTGGCTTTTGCCCTTTATGGATGTCTCCCTTTACGAGCTGGTTGTCACCACTGAACCGCCTCCCCAATCAATGCCTGTCAGTCCTGCGACTCTTCTCTCACTGCTTGGATCTGTGATTGACTTGCTGATTGAGCAGCAGATTTCAGCCACGCTTTGGGTCAAGTTCCCACCCGGACAGATGTGGCAGGCAGAAATTCAGCGCTACCGCTCTGAGGTGGGTGTGTCTCATGCTATCTACACTTGCAATCTCCACACACAGAATCCCGCTACCGTGACTGAGATTGCCAGCGCTCAATATCAGTCACCACTTCCTGGTAGCGGCGGCTCTTACACAGCACCCTACCCGGAGGTTTCAGTCCAGATTGCACCGACAAGCAAACTCAGAGGCGAGTATTTCCTGTTAGTCTTGTCCCCCCAGTTTTGTGGTTTAATTTTGGCTCATCGACCCCGCATCAGGCGGCAGACTGGGGCAAGAGAAACTGCTCAAAAGATAGCCCAGCCGAGGCAATTGGCTGTCTGCTCGTTTGAGGGGCGGGTAATTCAGCGGGTGCTAGATGGCATTAAACAGGCGATTATTGTTCCTGACCTGTTGGCAAACTGGGATTCCCTTTTGTGCTGCCCACCAGCGCCTGACCCATTCCTAGTCGGTCAACTCTTAGCTAAACAAATTCAGTCCCAAGAGGAAATCTGGCGTAGTGCGATTACTCACCGCGCCGCCGCCTTGCAGCTGCAAAATCAAGCAGTGCTTAACACCCTCAGCCTCAAGGATGAATTCTTAAGCAATCTGTGTCAAGAACTGCGCACACCCCTGACCAACATGAAGACAGCCCTCAGCCTGCTGAATTCACCTCAGCTCAAACCTGCTCAGCGACAGCGCTATCTGCAACTGCTAAATACCGAGTGCGATCGCCAAAATTCGCTGATTACTGGTTTTTTGGATCTGGTGCAGCTCGACCGTGTGGCGGAGCAGACAACATTGCAGCCGGTACGCCTCAGCGACATTGTGCCTGGGGTGGTCAGCACCTACCAGCCTTTAGCCCAAGAAAAAGGTATCATGCTAGCCTACACAGTGCCGCAGGATCTTCCAGAGGTTTCGTGTCTTAGCGCCTGGCTCAAGCAGATTGTGATTAATCTGCTGCACAACAGCATTAAGTTCACCCCGACTGGAGGTCAAGTTTGGGTGCGATCTCGTCTTCAGGGCGATTATGTCCAGTTGGAATTCCGCGACACTGGCATCGGCATTCCGACTAGCGAAATTCCCAAAATCTTTGACCGCTTTTATCGGGTTCGCCCATTAGCGGGTGAAGACGCTGGCGGTGCTGGGTTGGGCTTGACGATTGTTCAGCAACTCTTACTGCGCTGCAGCGGCTCTATTTCCGTTAAAAGCAGGCTGGGTGAAGGTTCTGTCTTCAATGTGCTGTTCCCGATTGCTGATTTAACTTCACAAGAGGTGTCTCGAATTTAACAAACTCAGTTTCTCTAAGCTGACTCCCGTGAGTCATTTGGCAACGCAGTGTGCCGCACTCAGGATGGTAGCGTTCACCTTGGCGGTTAGTTGGTAGTTTCTTTACCCGGACTATAGAAATCTGTACTCCTGACCTCCAACGGCAGGAAAATTGTCAGCACTTCACCTTGGTGAGGGCGCTGCCGCACGATCAGTTTACCGCCGATGGCTTGAAACAGATGCTTCGTCGCTGTTAGATTGAGACTAATGTTACCAGTTTCGGGTTGGAACGTCAGCAGCGGGCCTAGAGACTTTCGGGTTGGCGGAACGGGGAATGGTTCTGCCGCTTGGCCGCTTGCTTCGGACTGGGATTGGGGCAGCAGTTGTAACTTCAGCTGGTCTCCAGCGGGGATAACATGCACCTGAATATGGCTTCCAGCTGGTAAGCTGCGGGTGAAGTTCTCAATTAAGCCCGTGAGAACTTGATCTAGCATGATTGGATCGCTGACTACGGTCGGCAATTGTTGGGGTAGGATAACATCCAAAGTCAAGTTCCGCCGATTGGCCTGTTTTTGCCAGCGGGGAATGCTCTGCTGCAAAACCTGAGACAGGGACATCGAGGTAAGCTGAGTCCCAGAGCGCTTGACCATTGATGTTTCCAGTTCCGCTGCCCGGAAAAGCAACTCCATGCGATCAATTTGCTCAGTACACTCGTGGTCGATGATTTCCAAGCGCTTGATCGCGTCGGTTGCCAAGTCGCGCCGCCTCAGCAGCAGGCGAGTCAGGGTGCGAATTGTCGTCAGGGGTGTGCGGACTTCGTGAGCAAATGCCTGTAGCAATTCCACATCTGGGCGACTGGGGATAGCCTCAGGTTTCAAGCCCAAGCGGCAGTGAGGATAGCCTGGGGTTGAAACCTCAGGGGGGAGTGGGGACTCAAAACCCCCATCTAGCCCCCAAACCTTAGTCGCTTCTACCTCTGGTAAATGCTTGAGTAACAAGCGGCTAAATTGCGTCACCGTCCGGTAATCGGGTGCCACTGGGTAATATTGATCGACTAAGGCATCCAACTGCGACAGAGGAAAGTGGGGACAGCTCAGCACTACCCGCGCCCGGAGCGATCGCCAAGCCTGCTCGACTACCTCTGGTTCAAAGGAAAACCGAAATGCTGGGGTACCCGTGAGGTCTTCTCCTAAGACCATCACCAGACTAAACCCAGTTGTTAAAACCAAGCAAAACTGTTCAGTCGAGAGCGGATCACCAGGTGGCAAGGGCAGTACTTGCCCAGTCTTGGGGGCGAGGAACGTGGTAGAGGACATTTGTGCCTTAGGTATCGCTGCTGCTGGGGGCAACTGAAATGGCGCCCCCGCTCTTGAGTGCAACGACTCCGGCCTCAAGATCCATGTTGGGAAGCTTGAGAGCATGTTGTGACTCAAGACTGGCACAGGACCTGCAAACATTAATCCCTGGGCTGGTGGCAGACCATCTACCGCCTTTGAAGGCTTGTCGAAATCAATCCTTTGTAGCAACAGCTGTTCCAGAGCCGCGATCGCGACCCACCACTCACGCTCAGCTTTGACACGTTCGGGCGCCAATTCATTCTTGGAGCTTACAGGCGAGGTGAAATCGCCCCCACAATTTTCTGTTGCTGCTGTCCACTCTGTTGGACTGGGACAGTCTTTCGGGGTCGATTCACTCAGAGATAAAACTTCACTTAAAGTTGGCAAAATCCATTTGTTCACCAGTATTCACCCGCTATCACCAACTAGCAACTTGCACCTACTACTACTTATGAGGTTATAGGCATTTGTGCGCTGGCAACAGCCGTAGAACCGAACCCCTCGGTCGCAATTGCCGTTGGTTGATAGAAAGAGCGCTCTCTCGTGCGCTTGCATCACTAAATCTGACTTATCCCTACTTTAAATTACCTCACACCCCTCTATTGATAGATGCAAAACTTACACCTCCAGACCGATGATAGTCCCCGACAAACAAGAAAGACTACCATTAGCACAAATAAACCAACAGATTTGGTATTAATGCCGACTTTGTTGATTCCTGAATTCGAGGCGAAAAAAATGGCTTTAGGTCTAAACAAGCGGGCAGTCGGTGTGTTTTCCAATCGTAGAGATGCGGAACACGCGCTCAATGAGCTGAGAGATAGTGGTTTTCCCATGGATAAAGTCTCTGTGATTGCTAAAGAGGCAGACCACGACGATCAGCTTGCTGGTGCTGACATGAGCGATCGCGTCGGCAATAAAGCCGATGAAGGCGCTAAAGCAGGTGCCGTCACAGGAACTGCATTAGGAGGTCTAGGTGGTTTGTTAGTCGGTCTTGGCGCTTTAGCGATTCCAGGAATTGGTCCGATTATGCTAGCAGGAGCTGGGGCAACAGCCTTGGCGACGACACTTACAGGCGCTGGCATTGGAGCTGTAGCCGGTGGCCTGATTGGTGGCTTGGTTGGTTTGGGTATTCCTGAAGAACGAGCCAGGGTTTACAACGACCGAGTGTCCCGTGGTGAGTATCTGGTGATAGTGGACGGCACAGCAGATGATATCCATCGCGCAGAAGCGGTTCTGAGCCGTCGCGGTATTCAGGATTGGGGTATCTATGATGCACCCAACACCGCTACTGCTCGCACTGATTACGACATGGTTGACAGCTACAATACACCAGGCGTTGCTGCCGCATCTGCTGGTTATATCCCTACTACCCCCACCCCACAGACAATGGGCACGGTCGGTAGACAAATGCGTGGCGTAGGCGTCTTTGCCAACCGTCGAGATGCAGAATCTGCCCTCTCTTATCAAAGAGATTCTGGCTTTCCAATGGATAAGGTTTCTGTCATTGCTAAAGACGCAGACCACAATGATCAGCTAGGCGGTGCCGACATGAGCGATCGCGTTGGCAATAAAGCTGATGAAGGCGCTAAAGCAGGTGCGGTCACAGGAACTGCATTAGGAGGTCTAGGTGGCTTATTAGTGGGTCTTGGCACTTTAGCAATTCCTGGAATCGGTCCGATCTTACTAGGCGGCGCTGGGGCAACAGCCTTGGCAACGACGCTTGCAGGTGCTGGTATTGGAGCCGCCGCTGGTGGTCTGGTTGGCGCATTGGCTGGCTTAGGCATTCCGGAAGAGCGTGCCAGAGTTTACAACGACCGAGTATCCCGTGGTGAGTATCTGGTGATGGTGGACGGCACACAAGATGATATCCATCACGCCCAAGGGATTTATAGCAACCAGGGGATTCAGGATTGGGGTATCTATGATGCACCCGGAGTCGCACCCACTCGCACCGATTATGGCGCTACTGCTACACCTGCGGTTGATACCACTCGCACCGATTATGGCGCTACTGCTACACCTGCGGTTGATACCACTCGCACCGCTCACCCTCGTACCGTTGCTGAGAATGATCCCAAGGTGATAATTGTTGACCGTCGTGACGAGACTCTCTAGGCTTTCCAAATGACGAGGGTCTAATCATCTCGAATCAAAGATCGAAGGGAAAATTGCTGATTGACTGATAAAATTCTTGAAGCGCAAGCTTCAGCAAGGGCTTACTAAGTTTTGATTTTAGCTTCTAGAACCTTTGCCATGTAAGGCAAGCGGAGCTATACCGCTTGCCTCGCTCAAAAACTTCAGCTTCTAGAGGATTTACAAAGTACAATTTTTCAGCAAGGAATTTTCGTACTACCCTAGCTGGGTGATTCAATTCGCAATTCCTTGTGTAAACAAGTCGCTCCTCCAACTTACACCCAAGTCAATTAATCACTTGATTTTCAAGTGGGAGATCCAAAGATGAAAAAGCTTATTCCCTTTCTAATCAGTGGCGTCCTTGTTGTTGGTGCGGTTGGTTGCCAAAGCACCTCTAAGACGAGTGCTGACGCTCCCAACAATCCTACTACTAATGAAAGTCCTAAAGCGTCGGACGCCAACTCAACTAAGGCTACCCAAGATGACGCCCAAAGCCAAATTCGCAAAAACCAGCTCAATAATGATATTCGAGCGCGTGAACAGCGAAATAATGCTGCCAACGGCGGCAGCGCTGCAAACAGAGACGAGGGCGACCTACAAAGCGAAGTTCGCAGCAAGTTGGAGGCCAATATCCCAGGTAGTAAGCTAGCAGTTCAAGCTAAAAACGGGGCTGTGATTATATCAGGAACCGTTCCTAATCAGGCTGATAAGGGTAAGGTTCAATCCTTAGCAACCCAAATTAAAGGTGTCAAGAGCGTGGTTGATAAGACAAGTGTTGCTCCGGCAAAAAGCAAAAGCTAAAACAAGAAAGGTGGACGTTAAGGCGTAATTCTTCACACTCAACACAAAAGAGTCTGTCACTTTTATCAAGTGAAAGGCTCTTTTTTTTGATTCAACTGAGCTAATGTATAATACTCAGAGCGTCCACTAATCGCTGAATATGATCCGGCTCATGGGTTGCCATGACTGAGATCCGAATCCGACTCGTGGGTACCGTGGGAGGACGGATGGCTGGGGCAAAAATGCCAGATGTTCTTAGTTTCATTCCAACTGTTAGGGCATCAGCTGCACTTTCGAGCCCAAAGCAGAGAATCGGGGACTCAGAAGGCAGCAGTTTGAGGTGGGGCAGTTGCTGGGCAATCAGCTCTAAGAGCCTGTAAACATTGCGCCAGAGCAATCGCACCCGTTCCGGTTCTTGTTCGACTATGTTGACTGCTGCCAATGCCGCCGCTGTATCAGGTGGTGAAAGCGCAGTGGTGTAAATCCAGCTTGGTGCCCGATTCCGTAAGAAGTCAATCAGGGCAGCTGATCCAGCCACATACCCGCCCAAACTCCCCAAGGCTTTGCTCAGAGTGCCAACTTGAACCAGCTGGTGTCCTGTACAGCGAAAGTGTTCCACACATCCAGCCCCAGTAGCTCCTAGTACCCCAGTAGCGTGAGCTTCATCGATCAGCAGCATACAACTGAACTGTTCAGCTAGCTCCAATAGTGCCGGTAACGGACACAAATCGCCATCCATGCTGAAGACGCTATCGGTCAAAATCAGGCAGCGTCGGTAGCGATCGCGCTGTTGATTAAGCTGGCTTTTCAAAGCCTCAACATTACAGTGAGGGTAGTCGATGACGGTTGCACCACTGAGGATGGCGCCGTTTTTGAGACAGGAGTGATTGTATTGATCTGACAAAATCAAATCGCGCTTCCCTACTAAGGCTACGATCGCACCCAGATTCGCCAAATACCCAGAACTGAATACTAAGGCATCTTCTGTTTGTTTGAGGGATGCGATCGCTAGTTCCAGTCGTCGGTGCAACTCTCGATCACCACTGAGTAATCTTGAGCCAGTGCTACCAGTGCCGAATTCTTTGGTAGCGGCAACAGCGGCTTGAATCAGGCGCTCATCCCCCGCCAACCCCAGATAGTCATTACTGGCAAAGTTGATGACTGGGTGCCCCTCCAGCTGCACCACCGCCCCAGGGCGCCCTTGTATCGTTTGCACCGAGCGATACCAGTCAGCCCGATGAATTGTTTTCAGAGATTGGTCTAGCCAAGCATAAGGGTCAGTCGGCATCGTGTTTCAGGGGGTTTGGTAGATTGACTTTGTCATATCGACACTCCCATTTTTTGGGCAATGGTTGTAAATAAGCGATGGCAGTGGGGAGCAGCGCTACGTACTTTTGCGGCATCTGATTGTGCTAAAAAATTTAAAGCGTGTTGTAGCTTTTGATACTCACCTTTGGATGTACCGCAGGTAGCTGCCTTGAAACATGGCTCCAAGGCATCCTTGTCAATCTTCTCCAGATTAGAAATTCTGAGAATGGAATTTTCTCTAAATCTCTGCTCAGAGAAATTTTTTTAGGGTATCAAGATCAGATCTGTAATTCAACCTCCTATTTGAAGCTGAGATAGTGACGGGCACAGAAAAAAATCATTTCAGCAGAGCCAAGGCAACTGTGGCTAGTCGCTACGGAGCGATATCCGTCAGTCCGGCGAAACATTACAATACTGGTAATAGATATTACACTCAAGTTTGTTAACTCTGTGCCAGCTTTATCGGCAGGCTAGTAAGTGGTGGGCATCATGACTACAATAGAAAAAATCCAGCAAATTGCCTCAAAAATTTCCCTAACACTTGACAACCTTGAATGAAAATGGCGTCTGGCTACTGCTGAAGTTCTTTAAGAGTGTTTATTGTTTGCTGGAAGGACTTTACATTCCCTTGGTAACAGAAGAGTTTCGCAGCTCTGTGTAAATCCTCCTCTGTTTTGCTCGGGAGCATCGAACCAAATGGCTATAACCTTTACTCTAACTAGATTTTACCACTTTCAGTGCCCTGATTTCTACTACTTGGTGAGATATGTGGGTTAAGTGGGTAGCCGCCTTTCTAAGACTGGTATCGAACCCTGTGGAAGGTTTTCTAGTTGAATGGCAACTACACCTTCGTCAAAAGCTCTTTGAATCACATCAAGATTATTTATCTTGTCATACCCCAGCCCATCATAAAACCCTTCAGCAAATACAATCGCCGCTCTATCCTCAATTGGCTGATTCATCCCAATCACATAATTAATGTGTTGACTAATTGCCTCTGCTGCTAATCGTGAATAACAGGCATTAAGTAACACACATTTAACATAATCAGTATGTAGCTTAAACAATGATGCTAATCCTTGTGATGATACAGGTTGATGATTGCCAGAATCGTCTTCTAACACCAGAGTGCCGTCTGACATGCCATGTCCGCAGAAATGAACGATTTGAGGACGTTCTTCCGCAATTGCCCTACGAATATCTTTAGGACGTACAGCAGTTCTAATTTTGATTTCAAATAAATCCCGATTAGCGGCTCGTCGTATAGCTTCTTCAATTTCTCTAATTTCTTGATCTAAGCGCAGCCCGTCTCGAATTTCTTTACCTAAGCGCAGCCCGTGAGGAATAGCTGCCAAAATCAATATTTTTTGCTGCTGAGTCTGAGTACTTACCTCTAGAGAGAGTTCTGGGGCTACATCACGCAATCTTGCGTTTCCTGGGTTTGACTTACGTGCAGCACGAATTAGGTCTTCAAACCATCCCTGAGCTTCTGCCGTTTTTATTAAATTAAAGACAATTTCTTGGAGATTATTACCACCAGCTATTGCATCTAAATTCTGATCTAATTCATACAACAACATCTGCTCTAATGATGATTTATTATGAACAGCATAAATTCAAGGTTCTTGTAATTTTTGACGCTGTTGACCTGAGAAAGTCATATTTTTTATTACCTATACAACTAGAATGGCAGTAACTACAGTAGTAGCTGTATTTTTAATCCCGCTCAAACTCCATGTTGGCGAAGTGTTTTTGTAGCATTTTGTGAATGAAACGGTAACAGCCACCAACACGTTGCAGGAATAAACGCTAAGTGCTGTAGTCAAGGAAGCGAGAGGAATTCCAGGGGATATACTTATTGTGGTAGAGGACTAGACGCAGACACAAGTGTTGCCTGCAAGTTGAACTACCATAAAACAGCCCTAAAAACAGCCCTCCAATTACTCGCTCCATTCTGTTGTGAGTTTTTATTTTTAATTTGATTTAATAACTTTAGAAGTTTTACTGTTTTTAACTTGGATTGCTTACTATTGCTTTCTAATCTTGAAGTTTAGCAAAGTTATGATTTTCAAATATCTCTTGACCTTGCTTTGTTAAAAGCAAATTGTTTACTTAGTACAGTATTGCACAAGTTCGTAGCGAATTGACAGTGGATCTGTTTAAGGAGGGAGTACCTTGACCCTTAAGTCAGTCATGAGATATTTGGGTGCATGAGTGATCGTCACAAAACCTATTAGCTCGTTGGAGTTGTAGCGACATTGCCGCCCAATTAGTGACTCTGGGTGTTGTGGTGGCGATCGCTAGCTCAACCATATGGCAATGGCTGAAAGCAGAACGCATGAAACCTTGGCGGTTTCATGCCTGGATGCATCGGAGTGATGAAAATTTTGTAGCCAAAGCAACTCCTATCCTGCAACTATATGCTCAAGCTTCGTTTGTGATTAAGGCCGGATTTTGGCTGGTGTGTGTCGATGAGAAAACCTCAATCCAGGCTCGTGATCACCTACACCCAACTCAGCCTGCTACTTCGGGACAACCTGTTGATGTTGCCCCCCGCTACAAAAGGCAAGGGGTGTTGCAGCTATTTGCTGCCTTAAGTGTTGCTGACGCGCTGATTCATGGCTCACCCCGAACCATTTCCCTAACAAAGAGACTTTGAGACAGCGCCTGTTGGAATTTATAGTTCGTCACAACCGTTTAGCTCAGCCTATCAAATGGTCGTACACAGTGGCGCAGATGACTCACAAATTCGCTACAAATTTGTGAAACACTGTACTTAGTCGCCATAACAATTCTGGTCAGCGGCTACCAGCATCTTCGTATCTCACCCAAGCGGCTTCAGTCAGTCCGCTGCACTAGAATTGTTATACTGCTTAGTGTCCACCACAGCTTTCGATGTAACGACGCAGAACCGAGTTGATTACAGCTCTATATTCTCCGCCTTGAGCTTGAAACCACTTCAACACATCTGGCTCAATCTGTACTAACTGCTGCGCTTGGGGTGCAGGAATCCTTAGAATAGCCTTCTCAAAAAACTCTTCTGTCAACGGTGGAATATCAGAGTAATCAATGCCTTCATCGTCCATCGCCTCCAATGCTGCCCAATTAGTACCAGAGGTATTGCTCAAGTCTTTGCCGCTCATATCGATTTGCCCTTCGTGCTGAAATGATCCGAATCACGTCATTTTGTCGTTCCGTCCAAACCACAACCGCTACGCCGTTACCGAGGAAACCGATACCGAACCAACGGTCTTCACCGTAATCAAAACGATCATCTAGCTCAATTAGCATTGAACCTTCAAACATTTCAGGGACATCGGCAAAATCAATCTCGTGCTTGCGAATATTTTCTAAATTTTTCGCCTCATCCCACTCAAACTGCATCAAAGGCTAGACACGCTAATCGGACTGCTTCCATTATCCTGCATATAGCAAAACTGCACAAATGCCTCATGGCCGAGTGAACGAAGCCACTATCAACCCCAATTTTTCACCCAACTATGCAACCTTCATAAGCGTTAGCTTTCAAGAACTGACAGATAAGCTACAAGTACAGCCCTAACCTGAATTTGAAGCACTATAACACTAATCTCACCTGCACTGGCCGCCCCGCACGGCTAGGTGGGTTTGTTTTTCACACTCTATCCCCAGGCTTTTTGGGTGCCGAATCTTGTGAGGTTAACGCTATTTTTACTGACGCTGATCCTCGCCTTTGCCCTGCGCTTTCTCATCCAGTACACCAATGCCAGGGCTATTTCATTCTCAGAAGTAGCACTTGATGATAAAATCTGGGTTTAACCATTTGCATGGACTCTTATGATGCCCGAAGTTGCCATCCTGGAAGCCTTTGCGGAATTACCAGACCCGAGATGCAGTAGTGGTCAACGTCATACATAAGCACTCTGTCTTGCCCTATTTACGTTGGCGATCTGGCAATAGCTGCGATATCTGATATCTGCCTGCGGCAGGTCGCCGCAGGCAACAAGGGATTCTTGGCTATAGGCGATTGGTTAAAAGCGTATAGAGATGAGTTAGTAGCATTGTTCCAACCTCCAAAAAACAGGTTGCCCTCCTACAGCACAATTCGTCGTGTGCTGTTGCACTTGGATTATCGACAATACTCAGGCTGCCTCGCCAGATTTTTTGGTATTGAACCATTACCAGGAGAAACCATTTCCACAGATGGCTTTCGTACTGCGTGGTTCGTAATCATTTAGAGTCAGATAACCCTGATAGTACTCCCCATCCAGCAATTATGTTGGTCAGTGCGTACATTGTAGAGCGAGGGTTGATTCTCGAACCAGTAGAGGTTAAGTCAAAAAGTAATGAAATTACAGCAATGCCTGAGTTAATAAAACTACTGGCACTCAAAGGGGCCGTATTTGCCTTTGATGCAATTAACACCCAAAAAAAACTTGTGAGTTGATTGTCTCCAGTGGCAATGATTACATTGGTGCTCTTAAAGGAAATCAATCGGGTCTTCTCACCGACGTGGAGGCAAATTTTACTCCAGAGACTACCTACGAGCAAATCAACAAGGGGCATGGTCGAATCGAAAAACGTAGCGTCAGCATTTATCAAACGCTCGATGGAATACGGTCTTGGCCTGGACTGACAACTGTAATTCGAGTCCAATCAGAACGCCAACTTCTCAGGCATCATGAAATTGAAGTAAAAAGCGAAACACGTTATTACATCTCTTCTTTAAATGCGACAGCGAGAGAATTTAGTGAACGAATCCGGGGCTATTGGGGGGTTGAGAATAAAGTTCATTATCTCGCCAGATGTGACCCAAGGAGAGGATGGGTCTAGAATTCGTACTACTCATGCACCTCAGATTTTTGCCATAACTCGCAACTTTACTCTCAATTTATATCGTGACCAGATGGCGAGAAAATATGGCGCAAGCTCAACGACTATGCTCGTTTGGTCTAGACACACTCAAGGGACTTTTTAGAATGAAATAGCCCTAGATGATTCCCAATCTTCGCGCACAGCCATTGCTTGGTGATTCAGTGTTTCCAGAAAAAGCCACTTTGCCACGACGCTACTGTCAATTACCATCAGCATTAACGGTTCCGATCTTCTGCAACAAGATCGGTCGAATCAGGCATTATGCCCACACGGGCTGCGATCGCCTCTCGTCGTCGATCAATTCGCTCCCAAACCTCGGCTTTGGGGCGCTTCTGGTGATGTACAGCCTGCTCCAAAAGTACCACAATCTGTTGATTAACTGAGCGACGTTCGCCCTCGGCAATCTCCTTGAGCTGTTGGTAAAGATCGTCGGGAACATCACGTAAACTTAAATCTGCCATAGTACCACACAAAATTTTACATCAATATAATTGCATTACGCTATCAGAACAATTCAGTCAAATTTATGCCGATTATCGAGGCTGAGAACCTGAGCAAAGTTTATCCAGTAGCCGTCAAGGAACCCGGCCTCAAGGGGACGCTGCTCCACTTCCTGCGCCGCACCTACCGCACGGTGGAGGCGGTCAAGCAGGTTTCCTTTCAAATCGAGGCTGGGGAAGTCGTCGGGTTTTTGGGTGCCAACGGGGCTGGAAAAACCACCACGCTGAAGATGCTCACAGGGCTAATCCATCCCTCCGCAGGTCGGTTAAGAGTAGCCGGACACGTCCCCTTCCGGCGCCAAGTCGCCTTTTTGAAACAAATCACGCTGGTTATGGGGCAAAAGCAGCAGCTGATGTGGGACTTGCCAGCGCTGGACTCCTTGAAGATCAACGCCGCCATCTATGGACTTTCTGACAAAGAGTACCGGCAGCGAGTCGGTGAACTGACAGAGATGCTTTCACTTGAAGGCAAACTGAAACAGCCCGTCCGCAAACTTTCCTTGGGCGAGCGCATGAAAGCTGAATTGCTAGCGGCACTTTTGCACCATCCCCAGGTATTATTTTTAGATGAACCGACGTTGGGACTCGACGTCAACGCCCAAGTGGGGGTACGTGAATTTCTGCGCGAGTACAACCAGCAATATGGAGCCACAGTCCTCTTAACCAGCCATTACATGGCGGACATCACTGCCCTCTGCAAGCGGGTGCTGCTGATCCACCAGGGACATCTGATTTATGACGGGAGTCTGGAGGGGCTGCTGGAGCGCTTTGCTCCCTACCGCGAGGTGCAGGTGGAACTCGCCCGCCCCCGACCTGAGGCTGAATTGTTGCCCTACGGAGAAATTAAACAAGTGCAAGGTCAATTGGTGCGTTTCCTCGTGCAGCGCGAGGTGCTTACCCGCACAGTGGCTCGGATTCTAGCGGAGTTGGATGTGGTGGATTTAACCGTGACTGAGCCGCCGGTTGAAGAAGTGATTGGTCGCGTGTTTCGCGCGGGGGTAGTTTGATGAGTTCGGTTTTCAGAAAAGCCAGAGTTTTGCTCTTGGCTTACTACGCCTACATGCTAGAGTACCGGGCTGAGCTATTTTTGTGGGCTTTGTCTGGAACCCTGCCACTCATTCTGATGGGAGTCTGGACGCAAGCGGCTCAAGGTGGACGGTTTGGGCTCTCACCTGTAGACTTTGTCCGCTATTTTCTCACGGTCTTCCTTGTCCGACAATTTACTACAGTTTGGGTGATCTGGGAGTTTGAGAAACAGGTGGTGGAGGGAAAGCTTTCGCTCCTGCTGCTACAGCCGCTCGACCCAGTCTGGCATCACGTCGCATCACATTTATCTGAACGGCTTGCCCGTCTGCCGTTCGCATTGGTGCTGGTGGGTTTGTTTTTCACACTCTATCCCCAGGCTTTCTGGGTGCCGAATGTTGTGAGGTTAACGCTATTTTTACTGACGCTGATTTTCGCCTTTGCCCTGCGCTTTCTCATCCAGTACACCTTTGCCTTATTCGCCTTCTGGACTGAGCGAGCTACCGCGATTGAGAACTTCTGGTTTTTGTTTTACCTGTTTCTTTCCGGTCTGATTGCTCCGCTGGAAATGTTCCCTGCCTCTGTGCGCGAGGTTGTGCTTTGGACGCCGTTCCCCTATTTGATTCATTTCCCTGCAGCTGTTTTAATCGGGTTACCAATTGACGTAGTGCGAGGGTTTTTGGTGATGCTGGGTTGGGGAATGCTGTTTTTGGTTTTGAACCGCTGGCTGTGGCGGCGGGGACTGAAGCAGTATTCAGGGATGGGAGCGTAGAAAGTATACTTAAAATGCGAGAGCTGTCCCAGCTGGATTCCAACGGCCACCGTAGGTCTTCGCTCCCTGACCATCGAAGGTTGTTGCTGCCCATTTCGCATTGCAGATGCGCCAGACTCGCAAGCTCACGCGAAAATTCCGTGTTCGATGCGACTAAGCAGTAAGTCCACTTGCTGGGCACCGGGCTCCGTCTTAATTGCCTCTAGGGGAGTTTCCCCCTGGAGGGCACGCTTCGGTTCTTTGAGCCATTGCTGTGCCTCGCTCTCATCACCGAAAACTTCTTCGGCATGGGCGATGATCCGCGCCAGCCGGTACAGCCGGTCCGACTCAGCCGGAGTCAGACGTTTCTGAGTGTCAGCGGCTGCCTGCTGGATGCGGCGACTGAGAGTGCGCCGAGATACACCCACCGTCTGAGCCATTTGCTGGTCCGACAATCCCGCTACCCGTTTGACTCGGGGGATTGCACTCACTGGAATGCCCATTGCAATCATCTGCGATGGCTCCAACAGCTGCTCTTGAGCTTTCTGGATGCCCAAAAGCTCTTGAATTTTTCTCAAAGTAGACTCTGTCACAACAGTATAAGTCATATAAATCTTATTATCTGCCATCTGCCCATACTGTAGCGCCATTTGGCACAGATGTTTCTGCTCTCCCTTTCTATGAGCGGAGGGCAGCAACCAAAATTCGCATGACTTGTTCGGGGTTCTCTGGCACCCGGTAGCTGTTAATGCCTTCGAGTAGAAGGAGAAAATACCAGGGAGATTCCCCTAACACTGCCATATCCCACCTGATTATTTGCCTAACTAAAGGACTGGACAATACGAAAGTAGCAAAAAATGCCATAAGCGTTTCTAACTGACTCAATCGCTCAAACGCTTGCTGCCAATGCAAGTGCGCGGGTGATACTGACTTGCCGCCTCAATGTCTGGGATGCCAGTGTTAACAATACGCTAAAGATGCTAAAGAAGTTAGTCTCATAGCTGCGGCGCAAGACTTCAATGTCGAGTTGACTCGGCGGTTCTCTGTCAAGCGCAATCCCCGCGTTATTGACCAGAATATCGAGCTTACCGAACTTGTTTTCGATTTGGCTTGCCGCTGCGTCAATGGTTGCTTGATCGGTCACATCGAGCTGCACAGCTTGTGCGTCAATCTGTTCTGCTTTTAGCTTCTGTGAGGCTTCGCGACCGCGCTGTTCATCTCGTGCGCCAATCAAAACCGTAATTCCCTGTGCGCCCAATTGCCGCGCAATTTCTAGTCCAATGCCTTTGTTTGCGCCCGTAATGAGTGCAACTTTACCAGTTAACTTGCTAGACATAGATTCTCCTCCGTGATCAGATTCAGAATTTGCTTACATTAATTTTTCTTCGGTATCCCGTTCCTCAAACACCTCCTTTGCTGCAGCAATCCCATTCAGGGCAGCCGGAAACCCTGCATATAGCAGTCCTAAATGAGTTGTAAAAAAATTAAGTATACATAAATATCTTTG
>CAXUIG010000026.1:0-40452 GCA_964250845.1 uncultured bacterium
TCAAAATTCCTTTCTACCATGTTTTTGACCCCGAGATAATATTTCGGACAAGTCTTCTAGCTCTATTGTCCAATTATCTGGGTTCAGACTTATTGCGCGGTACCGGCGAAACCCAAGGCAGCGCCCATTCATGCAGTCGGGCTTTTGAAACTCAAAAATGATTGGAAACCGACTGGCGTTTATTCGCTGGACATCAAACAGCTGAACCACCCCGCCGCCAATCCTTTCAGCTTGGGCTACCCAACCGAATAGCTCAGCTCCGGGGATTGGATCGTAATAGTGCGTCAGCCGGAAAAAAGATCCGATAACTGGATCGGTAAAAATCCAATTCTCGGTGGGCTGGACGGTAGCTAGGTTATTCCAACTCATGGCGCAGCACCTGGTTTTTGTATTAATGCAGGATAGACTGCTTATTTTTCTCCTGTCCCCAGGATTAATCCCTCTTCATCTGGTTCTGACCCCTCTAAGCTATTGCCACACGCTCTTACTTAAGAGCGGGAATTCCAATAGATCCTCATCGCCTTCATCAATTCCCCAGACGTTGAGATGTCCGCACTTAAAACAAGGGCAAGAGCAGTACGCCATTAAAGTCTCCTAGATGTTTTGGGGATTCTTCTTAGGGCAGTTTATGTCTCCCTTGATTAGCCAACCCCTGAGTCAGTGGATTGGTCTTGGCTCTACTTACGGTCTAATGGGAGGATTGCTGCTAATCTTGGGTGTAGGCACCCTGAGTCAGGTAGCTAGGTTAAGTTAAGAGACAAGAACCCGTCTGCCAGAGCGTCCAGTCTAATTCCATCAAACAATTGATCGCACTACACCCCCCTCGACTCGCAATGCTGCGCCGTTAACGGCAGATGCTAGAGGACTGGCAACAAACGCGACTAGCGAAGCAACTTCAGTCGTTGAAGCAAATCGCTGAATCAGTGAGGATGGACGAGTTTTCTGAAAGAATTCATGCTCCACCTGTTCAGGAGAAATGTTCTGATCCTTCGCCAAGCCTTGAATGAAGTCTTCGACGCCTTCAGAACGGGTGGGACCTGGCAGAACCGAATTCACTGTTACATTACTGCCAACGGTGGTTTCAGCCAAACCGCGAGCAAGGGATAATTGAGCGGTTTTCGTCACCCCATAGTGAATCATTTCTCCTGGAATGTTCAACCCGGATTCACTAGAAATGAAGATAATGCGTCCCCAGTTCTTTTTCAGCATCAGCGGCAGATAGTGACGAGAGAGCCTTACACCGCTTAGAACATTTACTTCCAAGAATTTCATCCATTCTTCATCCGAAATGTCTTCGAAGGCTTTGGAACCGTAGATTCCCAGGTTGTTCACTAAAATGTCAAGCTCTGGAACTTGTTGGAATAGATCATTAGCTCCCGCTTGGGTGCCTAAATCAGCAGTGACTCCTTGAAGTTTGGCATTGGGTGCCGTTTGCTTGATCTGATCAACGGCTGCATTGACTCGTTCTTGAGTGCGTCCATTGACAATCACAGTTGCTCCCTCTTGAGCGAGAGTAGTGGCGATCGCCAATCCAATTCCCCCTGTTGAACCACTGACTAGAGCAATTTTGTTTGCAAGTTGAAGATCCATTGCTTATCTCCTGATGACTTCTATGGAACAACTAAAAAATCGGCAAATTTCGGAAACAGGTCCTTGGTTTGCTGGTTAAGCAACTTGCTGGGATACTTTTGATTATTGCTTGCGACCTTGCTGATTTCAATAGCAAAATTGATTTACTAACCTGCAAAAATGCAAGGAGAGGGATCAATGCTGGATTGGGACGACTTACGGTATGTATTAGCGAGCGCTCGTGCAGGCAACATTACAGCAGCGGCTCCTGAGTTAGACGTACACGAATCAACAAAGAACATTTAGGAGTCGCGTTATTGTTTTGCTTCATGGCAGATTTCGCTCCTGACTTGCGAGCGATTCATCCGAACATTCCTGAGTTAGCAAAAAATTTGTGGATTTTAACCCATGCCGATATTCGAAATAATCTGTTCTTTAAAAATGGGTGGTAAAATTTCGCCAACTGAGGCTTTTAGCCAGATACAAGCCCTTTGGGAGCAGTGGCAACGCTCTAGAGAAAAACTTGGAATTGGTGGCACAGTAGGCGATGAGTAGTCAAAAACTGTAATCCAGATTTGGGAGGCGAGGAATGACGACAAGAGACTTCGTAGTTCGGTTGGGGATAGCATTCTTGCTGGGAGCCGCAATTGGGTTGGAACGTCAGTGGCGGCAGCGTCTGGCTGGGCTGCGAACCAATACTCTAGTAGCCAGTGGAGCCGCCTCCTTTGTGATGCTGGGAGTAATGGTTCCAGGAGGGAATGCCACCCAAATTCCAGCTTATGTGGTCTCTGGGGTGGGGTTCCTCGGAGGGGGAGTAATCCTACGGGAAGGAGGCAGCGTCAGGGGATTGAATACGGCGGCTACACTGTGGTGTGCTGCCGCAGTGGGAGCCCTAGCTGGATCGGGGTTTCTCTTTCAGGCGTTTATTGTCACAGTGACCGTTTTAATCGCAAATATCCTCCTGCGACCACTGGGTTACCTGATCAATCAGCAGCCCCTCAAAGGAACCGAGCTTGAGTTATGCTATCGCTGTTCGGTAATCTGCCGCAGTCAGGACGAAGCTCATGTTCGTGCCCTGCTGCTCCAAAGTCTCAGCACCAGTGCAATGAAGTTGCGTTCTTTGCAAAGTCAGGACCTGGAGACTTCCGAGCAAGTAGAGGTCGAAGCTGACTTGGTGACGCAAGACCGCAAGGATGCATTTTTGGAGCAAGTTGTGAGTCGTTTGAGCTTGGAACCAGGAGTTAGTGCTGTGAGATGGCGAATTATTGAACAAGAGTACGGCTAAATTCATCCGATTTCTAGACACAAATCATTAACGATTTCTGCTTTGACTTACAAATAGGATGATTTTCGGCTCAAATCTGATTGGGATTAATACCCAAGGAGCGCAAGTGTTCAGCGAGTCGGTCTGCCCGTTCCGCTCCGGTGGGAATGATTAGTCCATCGCGATCGCTCTACTCGCAGCCACAGCCGAGTGACCGCCTCTTCAAACTGCCCTTCCCACAACGTCAAGCCGATTCCCGCTGCATTCAGCCAAACAGACTGGCTGATCGCGCTAATGCCTTGAGGGGGTGTCAGTTCGGTGTAGCCATCTGGGGAAATTGACCATACCCGCAACAGTGCGCCATTCATCTCATCCTTGCCTTGAATCTGCCTGAGCGGATCAAAGACAGCATAGTAGCGCACTCCAATCTGCGCATAGATCTCCTTCTTAATTGTGGTCTTACCTTTCTGCTGCGATTTCTTACTCAGCGTCAACTCATCGCCTTCTTGATTGGAGACAATTTCGAGGCAGACTTCTGGCACCTTGCCGAATTCCCACACAAAGTAGGAGCGGTTTCGTCGTTGGGAGAAGTCGTCGGGTCGCTGCACATCTAGACTCAGCAGAACATCGGGCACGATCGGATCACCCTTAAGTTTGTAAAACAATCCCACATTCGCGGCGGCAAGAAATGGCGCTGGCAGAGCTTTAGAACTGTAGAGGGGTTCGACCAGTAACCGCTGCTGTTCCTCGGATTGAAAATTGTCCACGGGAGTATCGTCCTCGATGACCAGATGGCTGATGTCAAGCTCGGTGACGATTTCTTCATCATTCAGAATTTGTCCAGTCATGGGCAGTAATCAAACCCGATGCCTTATTATCGTCTAAATCGCTGTTGAACGTCCAAACATGACAGTTAGAGCATGTGACTCAGATCTTAGTACCTCAGTTGTGGAAAGGGGGAATCGTTGTCATGGATGGGATTAGATATTGGCATCAAGTTTGCTCGAGTAAGGCAATACCGTCCTTCTTCAAAGGTGGGAATCGTCGGAAAAACCAGTTTAACGAGGGTTCGCGGTTAAGACGATGCGCTTCTTCTAATATTGAACGAAACTCAATGGTTTTCCAATTGTAAACTTGGAAAAAATCAGTTCCTGACTGGGGGGCGAATTGCCGAATAGCATTAGCAGCCGTGAGTTCCTTGGCATACTTATCCCTTGTCGATTTTAACACCAACGGCGACATCAAATCGAAAATCCACCAGCGAAAGTTAGCCTGTGCGTGTAGATCAGCAGCGAACGATGCCACCTGCTCGGAGGTCAGATAGAGTAAAAATCCTTCGCTAATTACAAGCACCTGTTTCGCTGCAGTGTTAACCCGAGCGAAAAGAGCGTTTCTTGAAGCGACGTCAGTTAGATCCAACTTGACTGATTCAAGAGAACACACTGGACGTTCACTCTTCAGTTTCTGTTCTTTATAATCAAGGATGGCTGGAAAATCCACATCGATCCAGTGAAGTGATGACGGCAGAGATAGTCGGTATGGCCGTGTATCAAGTCCAGCAGCCAGATTTAGTACAGTATCAATCCCTTCAAACTTAATGCTTCGCAATATCAACTCGTCAATAATGCAGGTACGCACGACCACTGACCACCCGCTAGATTTTCCGCCTCCAATTGTCTGCATAATCTGTTCTCCTCGCTCTCCAGCCAAAACTTGAGCGAACAGATCTTGGAAATGAGCGTCTGGGCGTGAGGTTTCTATAGCGCGGTAGATCGCCACTCCATAGGCAGTGTCAGAAAGGTTTTCAATCGGAAAAGAAGAATTACTCATTCAGTTTGAGGCCAACGCATCTTAATTTTAACTATGGCTTAAAAATAAATGCGTTAGATGCGCCCCTACAGCGAAAGTCCTACAGTCGTAGCCAAGTCAGGACGACCTGCTTCAATTAAGGCGCGATCGCGAATCCGACAAGAGTCACACAAACCGCAGGGTTCTTCTTCTCCCTGGTAGCAAGACCAGGTTGACGAAATCGGCACCCCAAGTTTTAGTGCTCGCCGCACAATATCCTCTTTGGTGTCCATCACTAAGGGAGCTACTAACCTGGGCGCTTTTCCCTCAAGTCCTATTTTAGAAGATAGGGATGCCAGTTGCTGGTAAGTTTCCAAATACTCTGGACGACAGTCAGGATATCCGCAGTAGTCTACGGCGTTAATCCCCAGGTAGATGGCTTCAGCCCCCTTTGCCTCGGCAAGTGAGAGCGCGATCGCAATAAATACTGTATTGCGTCCAGGCACGTAGGTTGTCGGAATCACCCCAGGTTTCACCCCATCCGTTGGCACCGACATTGTTTGATCAGTTAGAGCAGAACCGCCCCACTGCGCTAGGTTGACATCAAAAACGAAATGTTCGGTGATGCCCAACAAGGAAGCAACTGTCTTAGAAGCTTGCAACTCCCGCTCATGTCGTTGACCGTAGCGGAAAGATAGGGCAATGACCTTGTATCCATCAGCAATGGCTTGAGCTGCCACCGTTGAAGAATCTAGCCCACCAGAGAGCAATACGATTGCTAAAGCATTCATCATTTTACCACAACAGAACCGCCAAACACAATATCAGTTACCATTTTGGCAACATAGTTAGGCTAACTCCTTTGACAGAACCACTTCAAGCCAAAGTAGTTCTCAAGAAAGATGCACTTATTGGTGAATGTCTAGAACATAGACAGCAGAAGAGTTGCTTTGACACCACAAAATAAGTGTATGGAATCAAAAGAAACCCAAACAACAAAAACTGAGGATAATCTTCCACCGAACGCACCTTCCCAGATGCATTCTAAAAAACCAGGAGAATCTCAGCCTTTGACTAAGGCACAAGCGGATAGTGTAATCACCCGTGAAGACTTGCCTGCCTTGCCATTCCGCATACTCGTTACCCTGGTTATCCTAGGGCTTCTCTCATTTGCTGCCTACATTTACTACAGCAACATTAGTCCATAGGATAGCATGGAGCACAAGGTTTTCCTAGATACTCTGATTGCACTCATGTTGGGCATCAGTCTCAGCGCTGCCGTTGGCTTCCGGGTCTTTGTACCCCTATTGGTGCTCAGTACAGCGGCAGTAGTTGGACATCTAAATTTGCCCACTGACTTAGATTGGGCTGAGACGCCTCAAGCCCTAGCGGTTTTTGCAGCTGCTTGCCTGCTGGAGGTGGGCGGATACTATATTCCTTGGTTTGATCATCTTCTAGATATCTTTTCCACACCAGCTGCCATCCTTACAGGAACCATCGTTACTGCTTCATTTGCACCGGAAATGAATCCCTTAGTGCAGTGGACGTTGGCAGTTGTGGCAGGTGGAGGAACCGCTGGACTGACTAAAGGAGTAATGAACCTCTTACGGGGAACCTCAACTGCCGCTTCCGGCGGGTTAACTAATCCCATCTTAGCGACGATTGAACTATTAATTGCCACCGGACTCTCGGTTCTGGCAGTGAGTGTGCCCGTAGTAGCTGGTGTTGTGGTACTAAGTATCCTGGTTATTGCTATCCAACGACTAAGTAAGTTTGTTATTCACCGTCGAGCGCTGCAGAACTCTTCCCATGTAGTGGAGCAATAGTACATCCATCTAGTTGGGTTGTATTCTGCTAAACAACCAGCCCTTCCGGTCTGCGCTACAGATTCTGTACCTCCTGAACCACCCTTGCTTTGCTAGCACTCAAGTGGTTTTGAACCGCTTGGGTTGCTGCTGCGACGTTCCTTTGGGCGATCGCCTCATAAATCTGATGGTGTTCATTCCGGATCTCCAGTACGTCTGGATTATGGCGCGTCGTCTGAGTCCGCAGGAGTGCCATTTTGTCAAACACCTGATCTAGCAAAGACACAAGCCATTTGTTGCCGGAACTTTCTGCAATCAGGTGATGAAACTGATAGTCCAAGTCCAACATCTGGAAGCTTTTGAGGTCGGAAGATTTGGACTTCACCAGCGAGGAAGCCGCCACCACATATTGCTTCAGTTTTTTTAACTGCAAGGCGTTAGCCTTTTCACAAGCACCTACTACAGCCATTTGCTCCAAAGCCATACGGCAATCGTAAAGCTGCACTGCGTCAGTAGTGGAAATGGTGCTCACCCGTAATCCGCCGTTA
Source organism: uncultured bacterium (assembly GCA_964250845.1). GTDB lineage: Bacteria > Cyanobacteriota > Cyanobacteriia > Cyanobacteriales > Chroococcidiopsidaceae > CAXUIG01. Next base: position 6,975 of record CAXUIG010000026.1, read on the forward strand.
GAGTCAGCAGTGAGTAATTCTTCTTGTTGGAGTTGCCGCATTGCCTCTCGGATCGGAGTTCGGCTAACCTGCAACTGCTCAGCAATTTGAGTTTCTACTAGGCGATCGCCAGGAGCCAGTTCTCCCGATAGGATACTCGTCCGCAGCGCCTGATAGGTTTGATCGTAGAGCGATTTACTCCGCCGCAGAGGTGGTGAAGACAGGATCATGCGTTAGCACTCCTTAACGAGGTTCGCGCTTATTTTTGCTTGCTATTGCTAGCTGCAGTTGTATACAGTGTACTATAGCGCCAAAAATCTTTCACACGCAACAATGAAGGTTAAATCAATACCATTGGTGAATGGCGATCGCCTCAACCGCAGCATTGCCACACTGGCTGAGATTGGTAAGCTACCCAACGGAGGGGTGCGACGAATTGCCTACAGTCCAGAGGACTTGCAGGCTCGCAAGCTTTTGCAGGCTTGGATGGTTGAGGCAGGCATGACAGTTCGCATTGATGCCGCCGGTAACATCATCGGCACCTATGCCGGACAACGAGATCGAGCCGGAGCGCTCTCCACCGGGTCTCACATCGATACCGTTCCGGTGGCTGGTCGCTATGATGGGGTACTGGGGGTACTGGCAGGAATCGAGGTGGTTCGGGTGCTGCAAGAACATGCCATCCGACTGGCTCACCCGGTTGAAGTCATTGTGTTCACCGACGAAGAGTCCAGCGTGATTGGCTGCAAGGCTATGGCTGGTAATGTTGTCAACGACCCCGAATACTACCGTCGCCATGACGGTACCCCGATTCAAACCTGTTTGGCACGGATTGGAGGTGATTGGTCAAAACTGGCGACTGCCCGACGCCACACTGGTGAGATTGCTGCTTTCGTTGAGCTACATGTTGAGCAAGGCGGTGTGTTGGAAAGCACGGGCGATCCGATTGGAGTCGTCAAGGGAATTGTTGGACAGTATCGTTTCGCGGTTACAGTTACAGGTCGCCCCAACCATGCCGGAACGACACCGATGAATATGCGCAAAGATGCTTTGGTTGCCGCATCTCAGGTGGTATTAGCCGTAAACAAGCTGGGAGCCGAGACTCCTGGAGAACAGGTGGCAACTGTGGGATACTTCAATGTCTCACCGAATGCAGTTAACATTGTGCCTGCAAGGGTTGACCTGAAAATCGACCTTCGCGATCTCTCCCAAACGCATTTGGATTATTTAGTCGCCAAGATGGAGCAAGAGTTCGCTGCGATCGCCGTGGCTACCCAAACCGAAATTGTCATGTCCCAGGCTTTGCATGTACTGCCGACGCTAGCACAGCCAAAAATTCAGGATGCGATCGCAATAGCTTGCCAGCAGTTAGGGTTAAGCTACACTCATCTGCCCAGTCGTGCCGGACACGATGCCCAGGAAATTGGGCGCTTTACCGACATGGGTATGATTTTCGTACCCAGTCTTGCCGGGATCAGCCATGCAGAGGACGAGTACACCTCCCCAGAGCAATGTACTCAGGGAGCCAATGTGCTGCTACAAACGCTCCTGCAACTGGATCGATATCCCTCAAGTCCATATTGAGCGTTTTGTAAATACTGCGGACTGCTACAAGCTGAAGACTTTAGAGGTGTCCGGGCTCGTGCTGGTAACTTACAATCTGGGGCGATTGTCACTGATATGGGCAAGTATCTGTATGTGGACTTTATAGCGACTGCGCCTTGGAACATTACAGAAGACTCGCCTAAGTCGGTTCAAATAGCGGCGACAATGCTGATGGCTCAGATAGTCAGGGAAAGTATAGATAAGGGCTATGCCAGGTCAGATTATTGTTGATGCCTTCGACAGAACAGCTGACTTTTATCGGATAAACTAAAGCCAGAGGCTTGTACCTCTTTAATTGCGACTTGCGCGCCAACACTAGCGACTTGTTTCGCTCATGTAAATAAACTACTAGAAATTTTCCGGTTGTCAAGTCCCAGACCTGAATTCTTACAAGTAGTTGACTTATAAATTTAGGGTTAGTATAGTCTTAACTGAGCCACTCCGCCGCATAGAATTCGGCGAGTTCAGACTAGAAGTTGGGAATAGCATTTCGCCCTGACTTTTTAGGTCTGCTATCTGGTTGCACGATCCTGGCTAAGAGGGTAACTGCTCTGCCGGGTTAATCAGTACACGAACTTTCAGGCTCGCCTACTCGTTTCGCAGTTTATCGGTACAAAACGCTTCCATGCCTCTAACAAGCTCGACCCCGACCTTTGACACTGATAAACAGCATCATGCGGAAAAGCCACCTTGAGCACTGTTATAGCAACATGTGCTGGAAACGCATGGCATCACTCCCAGCACTTTCAGCCGTGAAGTTTCAGCACAAACATCAGGTGCTTGGGCATTTGCTTCCTAGAAACAACCTATGTATCCATCTCCCCAAAAGCTGACGACCAGTAGACCTGCCCGTAAAGGCAATGGCATACTTAAATTAATATCGCACACGCAAACGAATGCATCAGTGTACTTTTGTCAGAGCTTTGGTCAGCATAAAAGTCAGACGGCGGTTTTAACGACCCTGTTCGTTTTTCCGACCCGATTTAAAAATGCGGGGCCACCTAGACTTCCTGTCTAAGTAGGTGTACTCTAATTACTAAGCCAGTTTAAGAGGCAAATTATCATAATCCGTCTGTCAACCGGCTACTTGGGGACAACAAGGTGCTTTGGTTCTATATGCCACTCAAGTGACGTATCTACACCGACCGCATGCTTAAGGTGTAGGCTTCCGGTTAGCCCCGGAATTTAGTTCCCATACCTTTCAACCTCAAGCTCCTGTGCCAGCGTAGTAATTGCGATCGCCGCCAACATTTTCGACTCCTGTCACTGGATTTAATCTACCACGGGTATGTAGGTAAAATACATTAAGATGTGTAACAATTTCGCCCTCGATACTTACACCCTGTCCGCGATTCCGCTCAGGCTCTACCGCAGGTGAGGCTGAGCGGAATCGCGGTTAAAGCTAGAACTAGAAAGAACAGCATCACCAAGTGACCAACGAAACTATCTCTGCCGCCGCTGGGGTAGTCACTTGGTCGAATCATACTGTTCCCCAGGCTATGCGGAAGGATTAAGCAACATGATTGAATATGTATGTCAACGGCATGCAGTTTGCCGCTACCCACGCGAGTCAGCTCCTGATGACTAGAGATTTTAGATTGGCGATCTGTGATTTGTTCTTCGAGGTTTCTATAATGACTCAGGCTTACCTAAACCCCAGTGACCGGAGTGCGAATAATAATGCTCCTGTCAATTACCGCAACATTAGACCATCTATTGATAGTGCTACTAGTAGTGGAGAACGCCAAGTTATTCAACCGACGTACCCCCGAGATTCGCGCATATTAGGGGAAATTTCCCGGCTCATGCGTCAATCTCTAAAGCTGGAAAATATTCTCGAAACGGCAGTTATAGAGACTAGATCAGGGTTGAAAGTGGATCGCGTGCTTGTCTTTCGCTTTAATGCTGATTGGAGTGGGACAATTGTAGCAGAATCTGTTGCTCCTGGCTGGCCATCAGCCCTGAAACATCAGATCGACGATCCTTGTTTCCGAGATCATTATGTAGAGCAGTATCAAAGTGGCCGCGTCCATGCCACCGATAACATCTACGAGGCAGGGCTTACACATTGTCACATCAAAACCTTGGAGCAATTTGCAGTCAAGGCTAACCTAGTTGCTCCTGTCCTGAGCGATAACCAGCTTCTGGGCTTGCTGATTGCACATCAGTGTTCAGGGCCTCGGGAATGGCAGATAGGTGATATTGATTTATTTGCGCAGATAGCCACTCTGGTTGGCTTTGCCCTGGATAAAGCCGCTCTTTTGCAACATCGAGAAGCGGAAGGCAAGCGAGTACAGATGTTTAAGGATATCACACTTCTGATGCGTCAATCTCTGAAGCTGAAAGACATCCTTAATACGACTGTCAGGGAAGTGAGACAGGCACTGAAAGCGGATCGCGTGCTTGTATATTGCTTTAACGCTGATTGGAGTGGAGTCGTTACGACAGAATCTGTCGCTGCTGGCTGGCCGGTAGCCCTGATGCAACAGCTCGACGATTCTTGTTTCAGAGAACAGTATGCACAACTTTACCTCAGTGGCCGCGTCCGTGCCGTTGGCAACATCTACAAAGCAGGGCTTGCAGCTTGTCACACCAGTACTTTGGAGCGCTTTGCAGTCAAAGCCAATTTGGTTGCGCCCATTGTTAAGAACAGCATGCTATTTGGCTTACTGATTGCGCATCAGTGTTCAGGGCCTCGAGAATGGGAGCAGCCCGAGATCGACTTATTCGCTCAGCTCGCCAATCAGGTTGGCTTTGCTCTAGAGCAGGCAGAGCTGGTGGAAAAGCTCAAACAAATCACTCAGATCGCCAATCAGGTGGGTGAGGCTCTAAACCAGGCAGCTGTGCCGGAAAAGATGGAACAAACGCCCAGAGAAGTTAAAATTCTGGCTGAAGATAAAGATCATGATGCAGCGCTAACGTTTGCTGAACTTCCGTGGCAGTCATGAGCGCGTGCAGATTATGCAGCATCTCAATCAGCAATTCCTTTATAAGTACATAGCTCTCTATCAGTTATTGCTGTAGTCACGCCCAATCGATCTGAGCACGGGAAAAGTGTCTCAGTGTAGCCACTATCTATAAATTGTCAAATTGGAGGAGTCATGCCCACGCCAGGAAAGCTAGAGCTAACTATAAAGATTAATCAGGTTCCGGCTAATGTGAAGACGATGGCAAATGGCTGGAAGCAGTTTGAGATTGATATCGGTGCACAGATAGTTACGCTCACCCTTAAACCCGGAGTCTTCAAACAACTGGAGCAGGCGCAAGAAAACTATCCCGATTGGGTAGCAGTAATAGCGGGACAGATGTCGAAGAGCGATAGAGGTTTTCTGCTAAAAGACTGTGGCGTGACTGTTTATCCGCTGCACACATTTGCAAGAAGCTACCTACCTAATACCGAGTTGCAGAAATTCGAACCAACAATAGCAGAGGGTGTAGAGGAGAAAGAAGCAGCGTTCGAGAAAAAGAGCAAACAGAGCAGCCGCGACGGGAGAACAGGGGAAGAGGTACTCAAAGACAATCTTTCTCAACAATCTCCCCCAGCCGCCCCAGCTCTCGGTTCTTTACAACAGAATGCAACTTCGTATGAAATACTATTGAGATCGAAGAGCCGCGATGCTAAAGGGCTGGTTTTTATGAAAAAACTAATTAAAGGTGTGGAGGATTTTAAAGCTAACTACTTCTCTACCCACCAGGAGCTGTTTGAGGAGCTTTCTCATGGTCAGAAGCCGAAAGTTCTGTTCATCACTTGTTCCGACTCCCGGATTGACCCGAATTTGATTACCCAAACTCAAATGGGTGAGTTGTTTGTCATTCGCAATGCAGGGAACATCATCCCACCGTTTGGGGCAGCCAATGGCGGCGAAGGGGCAGCAATGGAATATGCTATCCATAGCTTGGACATCGAGCAAATTATTGTCTGTGGTCATTCGCGCTGCGGCGCGATGGAAGGACTGCTGCAACTGAACAAGCTCCAAGAAAAGATGCCGCTAGTTTACGACTGGCTCAAGCATGCCGAAGCTACCCGGCGACTGGTGCAAGAAAACTACGGCAATTATCAGGGTGAGGAACTGCTGGACATCGCTATTGCCGAGAATGCGTTGACACAAATTGAGAACCTCAAGACTTACCCAGTTATCCGCTCTAAATTGAATCAAGGTAAGCTCCAGATCGATGCCTGGATTTATCGCATTGAAACTGGTGAAGTGCTGGCATACGACCCAGTGAACCATGCTTACGTGTTTCCCCAATGCCACCTTCCTGACTACCACCCTGAACACGAACCGACTCCAGGTCAATTTATTAGCACGAGTGCCCCTCCGGCGCTAATTCGTAATTCGTAGTTGAAGAGGCAGTCCCTTTACAAAATTCACAGGAAAGCAGCAAGACAGAGGAAAAGTTTCTCGGAATTTACAATTCCAAGTTCAATCACAGAATACACAACTAGAACAGGCCCTGACTACTCCAGTTTATGAATATATCCAAAAATTACTGAATATAATTAGCACTTATCATAAGAAATATCCAAATCCTACACTTGTTGTCAAACAAGCTCTTGAGGAAGTCGATTTAGACTATTAAATATAGCAATCCTAAATGAATTGTGAACAGGATCTTACTTCTGACTCCTGACGACTGACGTCTTTAACGACTAATTCTGTTTACAAATCAAATAGTATTTCTATATACGCCTTGTTCGCGTGCTTGGGGTTCCTGTATCTGGCAATGGGTTGCCAGGGCAACGCCAACCCCCCTTACCCCCCTACGTCATCAGAGGGCTAGAGGAATTTGGATATTTGTAGTTTACGATACAGTATTCTGGTGTTTGCTCCTTTAGTCTGAAGTTTAGAAGCCAATTGTATACAGCATACAATTTATCAGCCAACGGATGACAGAACGAAGAATTGCCAACTAACTAAGGTTGCACCTAAGCCTGTATCTACGGTTTTCTTTAAGAAACTTCATGACTGGATTCATCACTAGGATAAAAGTCCTCGATTGCTGTCCAATCCTTCCAATTGAAAATTGAAAATGTCAGCCCACATAGATGTTCATCAAACCATTGATGAGGTGACAACGACTCGTCACCATCTGCTTTATGGCTTGAATGATAAGCCTCCCTTCTCAGAGGCACTGTTTGTCGCCATGCAGCATGTCTGCGCGATTTTTATCCCTATCGTCACGCCCGGTTTTATTATCTGTAGTGCGCTCAAACTAGACATCGCAACCACGAGCTATATCCTGGGGATGTCTCTGTTTATTTCAGGAATTGCGACCTTTATTCAAGCGAGAACCATCGGACCAATCGGCTCTGGCTTGCTCAGTATTCAGGGAACTAGTTTCGCGTTTGTGACACCAATGGTTGCGGTCGTCACCGCCTCGCTGGAGAGGGGTCGGACACCTGAGCAAACCTTAGCACTGATTTTGGGACTCTGCTTTTTTGGCTCGTTTATCCCCATCATCATGAGCCGTTTTCTGCATCTGACACAGCGGATATTTACGCCGTTGGTGACGGGGACAGCAGTGACGTTGATTGGGTTGACTCTGATCAAAGTGGGCATGACATACATGGCAGGCGGAGCCGCTGCAAAGCAGAATGGGACGTTTGGCAGTTTGCAAAACTGGGGAATTTCTGGCTTGGTGTTTGCGATCGTGGCACTCTGTAGCGCCAGTTCCAACAAATTCCTGAAAATGGGTTCGGTCATCTTCGGTTTAGCAGTTGGCTTCGTCATTTCCCTGTGCCTTGGCATTGTCGATTTCAGCCGTCTGGCTGGCTTGCCTGCGATCAACATCCCAATTCCCTTCCGCTTTGGGTTGGCGTTTGACCTTGGTACTTTCATTTCCTTTGCCGTGATTTACGTCACGGTGACGCTAGAAGTGATAGGAGATATTACCGCCACCTGTATGGTGACTGGGGAGCCGATCAAAGGTGGGAGGTTTTTCCGGCGGCTAAAAAACGGTATTTTGGGAGACGGTTTCAATTCTCTTTTGGCGGCGGTATGCGGGAGTTTCCCGGTGGTGACACTGGCGCAAAACAACGGCATCATCCAGTTGACCGGAGTTGGTAGTCGTTTCGTCGGCTACTACGTTGCTGCGATTCTATCGTTTCTGGGCTTGTTTCCCATCATTGGCGGGATATTAAGAACCATTCCCATGCCGGTGTTTGGTGGAGCCGTGATGCTGATGTTTGGAACAGTTGCAGTTGCTGGATTCAACATCCTGCGTGGTGTGGAGATGACGAATCGATCATTTGTGATTCTGGCAGTCTCCTTGGCGGGAGGTTTGGGTGTTACCTTTGTCCCTGAAGCCATTCACGCCTTTCCTGGACCGGTTAAGAGCATTTTCGAGTCAGGCATTGCTACCGGCTCACTGTTTGCACTCGCTTTGAACCAGCTTTTACCAAAAGAGAAGTCGGTGTCAGAAGAAGCGTCGAGAGCGCTGGCTGAGTCTACGCCAGGAGTGGAGGCAGAATAAGGAGCAGGTTTTGAGTTAGTTCATCAGTGTCCAGAGCTTCTGTAACGTGTTGGACTCCGTGCCATTCGGCTGAAGCAAATTCACTGCCCAACACCGTTCTAGATATTCAATTTGTTGCTCGTACACCAGTTCTTGGGTGAGCGCAACGAGCAAATGCCGCCAAATTTGATCTAATCCGAATCCAAAGCTGAGTTTTTTTGCTGGTGGATCGCCAACTGCGTCAGGAATTAACTCCAATGCTTTGTAAGTCTGCCAGCACGATGTTTGTGGAGTGTTGCCATGTAGAAATTTCATCGGAATTGCCTCTCAATAGCTTTCGTTAAGTTGAGGCGCGTTCCTTCAGGACTGGTTCCCTACTTCCGTCTCTTTTGCGATTCACCTGGCAGCGATAGCTCTGCGCATTCGCTTCACGCAGTTAAAAACTGAATCAAGCAAAAAAGATGAACGAAATTTTTTCTGTATTAACAACTACAGTTTAGCAGATTTTTCAGTTTTTTGGTGGCATTAAGTAAGAGGAGAAGCGTGTGAACAACCTGAAAGTTGTGATTATCGGAGCAGGAATTGGCGGATTAACCGCTGGGATTGCGCTACGTCAAGCGGGATATGAGGTCGAGATCTACGACAAAGTGAAGGAACTCCGTCCCGCAGGAGCCGGAATCTCGCTTTGGTCGAATGGGGTGAAAGTCCTCAATCGGCTTGGTTTGGGCGAAAAGATGGCTGATATTGGTGGACTGATGGACCGGATGGAGTACCGTAGCAGAGCGGGTGAGTTGCTCAACGACATCGATTTGATGCCTTTGGTGGAAGAAGTGGGTCAACGCCCGTATCCGGTTGCTCGTGCAGATTTGCAAAACATGCTGTTGCAGTCCTATCCGGGCGAAGTCAAGCTTAATTTCAAGTGCATCGGAGTGGAGGAGGACGAAAAAGGTGTCACCGCAATTTTTGCAGACGGGCATCGTGCTAGAGGTGACCTGCTGATTGCCGCTGATGGGATTCACTCAATTCTGCGGAAATATGTGCTGGATAAGGAAGTTCAACCGAACTACGGCAGCTATGTCAACTGGAATGGATTAGTTGCCGCTAGTGAGGATTTAGCTCCCAAAAACACTTGGGTGATTTATGTAGGCGAACATAAGCGTGCTTCCATGATGCCTGTGGCGGGCGATCGCTTCTACTTCTTCTTCGACATGCCCCTGCCGAAGGAGAAAGCCACTCAACCTGGTGAAGTTCGCTCGGACCTGACGCACTTTTTCACTGGCTGGGCTAAACCGGTTCAAACCCTGATTCAGCGACTCGATCCCGTAAAGACCAATCGCGTCCTGATTCATGACATCGGACCGATTGATCGCATGGTGCGCGGCAGAGTTGCCCTGCTGGGAGATTCTGCCCATGCCACCTGCCCGGATTTGGGACAAGGCGGTTGTCAGGCAATGGAAGACGGACTCGTGTTGACCCAATATCTGCTCACAACCAACTTAGGTGTTGAATATGCTCTCAAGCGTTATGAAATGGAACGCAAAGAGCGCACTAGCGCAGTCGTTCAAAAAGCTCGCAAGCGGGCTGAGATGATCCACGGCAAAGATCCTGCGGTTACCCAACAGTGGTACGACCAACTGGCACAGGAAAACCCCACCGACGTAACAAGAGCAATCACCAATGTGATTATGGCAGGACCGCTACGCTGAGGAATGAGGGATGACAGGCAAACTCACAACCCACGTACTTGATACTGCTCAAGGCTGTCCAGGCGCAAACATAAGCCTGGAACTGTGGGCAGTTGATCGTCAATCTGGTCAAAAAACACTACTGAAAACAACGCGTACCAACAGCGATGGGCGCACCGATGTCCCACTACTGGCAAATGGCGAGATGCGCTTAGGTGTTTATGAACTAGTGTTTGCGGTGGGCGATTATTTTGCTCAACACTCCGTAAGCATTACGACACTGCCGTTTCTCGATCGCGTCCCAATTCAATTCGGCATTGCTGACCCGAACTCCCACTACCATGTGCCGCTGCTAACTTCACCATGGTCGTACAGCACCTATCGTGGCAGCTGATTTTCCAGGCATGGCAGCGGATTTTAGATTTTCGATTCACAATTTTTTGATGTTGCCATGTCCTACACGATCGCTGAACTAAACCAGATGAGCCAAGAGGCGTTTGTCGAGGCATTGGGTGCAGTGTTTGAACATACACCTGCGATCAGCCACCAAACCTGGAATAAACGCCCGTTTGCAGATGTGACCCAACTGCACCAGAGTATGGTTGATGTCGTTAAAGCCATGACTCGCGATCAACAACTGACTTTGATTCGGGCACACCCTGACCTGGGTAGTAAGGCAAAAATGGCAGAAGCGTCGGTGAAAGAACAAGCTGCGGTGGGTTTGGAGCGGCTGAATCCTGAAGAGTATGAACGCTTTCAAACGCTTAACCAGGGATATAAACATAAATTTGGCTTTCCCTTTATTATTGCTGTCAAACATCACACCAAAGCCAGTATCCTCGAAGCGTTCAGTCTCCGATTAGAGAATTCAGTGGATGCAGAAATGGAACAGGCTCTCACAGAAATTGCCGAAATTGCCCGGTTTCGCTTGCTTGACCTATTGGGGCGATAGTAGGAGTTTATGCTAAATACTAGTATATTTAAATACTAGTATTTAGCATACTGTATACAGTATATTTGGGGCCGTTAGATGTCTGGTAAGTGTGAGGAGCGATGTTCAAAACAACCACATTTGTATGGAATTTTTTAGTGACAGCATCAGTTTTTGGCTGGAGCACATTTCTGGTTTCGTCTTCGGCGATGGCGGCTGAAACTCTGAAACCGAAAGACCCAGAGCTATTACCTCCAATCCTGACTAAAGTTAGTGTAAGTGCCCCAGAACAGGCAAACGCGTTGAGCGGACAGGAGACTAAGGTGAACTCACCAATGGCACAAGTTACCTCGGTTTCTCAACTGTCGGATGTCCAACCAACAGACTGGGCTTTCCAAGCCTTGCAGTCCTTGGTGGAGCGCTACGGTTGCGTCGCGGGCTACCCGAATGGCACCTACCGAGGTAACCGGGCGCTGACTCGGTACGAATTTGCAGCTGGGTTAAATGCTTGCCTAAATAGGGTCAATGAACTGATTGCGGCAGGAACATCTAACTTGGTTCGCCAAGAAGATTTAGTCACCACTAAGCGGCTGCGAGAGGAATTTGCGGCAGAAATTGCCAGCCTGCGTGGTCGTGTAGACGTTCTGGAAGCCCGCACGGTTCAACTTCAGGCCCATGAGTTCTCCACCACCACTAAACTGAGTGGGAATGCCTTCTTCAACATCACCACTGCCACTTCTCCTGGGCGGGTGAGAGTAGAAACCACTCCCAGTTCAGTTAATGGAGACAATGGCGATCTGTCTTTAAGAACACCTGGGCGAGATCCCGTCACTAATAGACCCCTTTCTCAACGGGTAAGTAACCCCAGCACCACCTTTAGCGACTATGTGTGGCTAAGCTTCAACACTTCGTTTACGGGCAAAGACTCTTTGGTCACTCAGCTGCGTGTGGGGAATGGCAACTCGCCTGCCAACCAGCTTGCCTCTGCGGGTCTATACAATACGTTTGGCGTGCCTTTTACTGACCAGTCTAGTTTTTCTCCCAATGGCGTTAATATTGCCGTCCTTTCAGAGTTGTTCTACACATTCCCAGTCAGTCCAACCATTCAGATAGCTGTGGGTCCCCGGCTTAACTGGTACCGCGTGTTTGACAACAACCGCTTCACCTTCATCCTTACGGGGGCAAGTAGCTTCAACTCTAGCGGGAGTACTTTGCTAAACAATGCTGATCGTGGTTCAGGAGCATTTGTGCTGTTCAAACCGAGTAAGCAGTTTCAGCTTAATATTGGTTATATCGGTGAGAACACTGATTTTCTGCCCCCTGGCTTGTTTCAAACATCTTCCAATCCAAATTTTGGTTTGTTTGGTGGCAATTACTCAGCCACAGCTGAGCTAACCTTCTCGCCTAGCAAAAATCTTGATATCAGATTTCTCTACAACCGTTCCCGTATTCAGCAGCTGTTCGGGCGGGTCGGTCAGCCACAGGGAGAGCCACTTTATGGAGAAGCAGATGACGGTTTTGGTGGCCCTCTTAGGAGTGCTACAGCTGATACCTATGAGGCTAACGTCGATTGGTTGATTACCCGTAAGATTGGTTTGTTTGGGCGTTATTCCTACGGCAGCACTCATTTAACTCCCCGGACTGTAGGCAGACGCCGTGGCGATGTCAATGGACAAGCTATTCAAGCTGGGATTGCCTTTCCTGACTTGGGGAAGGAGGGAGCGCTGGGAACCCTATCTTTTGTGATACCGTTCTCGGTTCTGGATGGTCGTAGGTTTTTAATCTCCAATGTCGGTAATGGCGGTAAAGAGTACGACTTTGAAGCGACTTACTACTATCCGCTGACTGATAACATTGCCATTGTTCCCGCGTTTTACTTCATTGAGCACCCTAACAACTTTAGTAACAATCCAAGCATCTACGTGGGTAACGTGCGGTTACAGTTAACCTTTTAAAAGCAAGGCGACTGGAAACAGCTGGGGAATAATTTCATTGTCCTGCCCAGCTGCCCAGTTAGCAAAGCGCTACAACTACCTTCCTATCTTTGCGGCGGGAGTATGTTAGAATATCAAGAAAAAATTAAAGCCACTGGTCATGAAAGCCAAATACCTAGCCCTGATAAGTACGACCTTTGCTCTGGCAACGACCAGCAGTGTTGCTGTTGCTCAATCAAATAGTAACCTCACAGAGATTAAGCTTTCGCAACCAGAGCAGAAGATGTTGTGTCAGGAGTTCCCGCTTAATTCTCGCTGCCACAGCAGCACTTCACCTAGCACAAGTGCGGGCAGTATGACTCAACCGAACACAAGTTCCGGCAGCACTACTGAACCAAGCACAAATTCTGCGGACAGTACGACTCAACCTAACACAAACCGTTCGCCTCATACAACTCTACCTGGCAGCACAACCACTCCCGTCCGCGGTACACTTCCAAGCCCCGCTTCACAGAAAAAACCTTATGTTTCACCTCAATAATCTCACAGGTTTTTGACTTTATTCATATTAGGGCTGGTGATGCTCATGCCAGTGCCGCGCAATATCAATCCGACGACACAGCCACACCCGCTCATGTTGCTGCACGTAGTCTAAAAATCGCGCTAGAGCCGCCGCCCGTCCCGGTCTTCCCACCAAGCGACAGTGCAGCCCCACACTCATCATCTTGGGCGTGCTTTCGCCTTCGGCGTAGAGGACATCGAAGGCATCGCGCAGGTAGGCAAAGAACTGCTCCCCCGAATTAAACCCCTGGTTAGTAGCAAACCGCATATCGTTGTTGTCCAGAGTGTATGGAATCACCAAATGAGGTTTGCCGTAGTCATGCACCCAGTAGGGTAGGTCATCGGCGTAGCTATCAGCGTCGTAGAGAAACCGTAAGGATTCAGGTCATCTGGAAATGTCTCAAATGCTTTTCCGGCAATGCTTTCGACGAAAATCTCGATTATTCTTATTATCAATAGCGATTGCTGAAACGCTGATTTTTCGTTGTTTATTGAGAACAACTAACAATTTAGCCTTAATCTCCAGAGCTGAAACCCTTGTCTAGTAAGGGTTTGGATCACCTGAATCCTTACGAGAAACCCTCCTGACTCCACCACCAGGCGACGAGTGTTGGGGCTATTCCGTCCGGTATACCAACCGAGGGGACGACTACCTGTAACTCGTGTGTGAATGGCGATCGCCTCCTGCAAATGCTTCCGCTCTGCTTCCTCCCCAAAGTACTTGTAGTCAATCCAGCGGTAGCCATGACTGGCAATTTCCCAATCAGCTTCCACCATTGCTGCAACTGCTTCGGGGTTACGCTCCAGTGCCATTGCTACCCCGTAAACTGTCACCGGAATGCCCCGTTGAGTAAACATCCGGTGCAATCGCCAGAAGCCAGCTCGACTGCCGTACTCATAAATCGATTCTATGTTCATGTGCCGGATTCCAGAAAGCGGCTCTGCTCCGATGATTTCTGATAGAAACGCTTCAGCAGCGACATCACCATGTAAAATGCAGTTCTCACCGCCTTCCTCATAGTTGATCACAAACTGCACCGCCAGGCGTGCGTGATTCGGCCATTTGGGATCAGGCGTGATGCGCCCGTAGCCAACCAGATCCCGTGGGTAGTCAGGCATGTTTGTCTCTCAAGTTCAGGCTTGCTTGTAAGCAGCCCAGCCGCCGTAGTCAGAAATATCCGGCCAGCTGTACTTTTCAACCAGTTCACGAGGATAGAGCATGGCAGTCAAGACTTCCCCGTCCTCAAGAACTATGTCGCCCGGATACATATTAGGCGGCTCAGTTGAGAGCAGATGTTCATACTGTTCTGGAGTCAGTTCGTAAACCTCACCAGGAATGCTAATGCCCCCCTGCTCAACCTGATAGATTGCTGGATGCCAACCCTCGGCAGCCGCATGAAGGCGGTACTGAGGGCGGGTTAAAGCAGCTCTGATAAACTCGGCAGATTGAAGATTCCCGTGATCAGGCTGCCCCTTCAATGCCGACCCACAAATGAAAACCCGCTTCGAGTTCACATTCGTTCGCATCATCCTAATCTCCTCCACAAAACTTATCGACTATGGTGAACCAGCACTGTATAGTAAAGGCTTGTACGATTCACTACAACCCCAGCATTCATGCCTGGAGAGTGATTTAGAAGCTGTTTCAACTTTCTAAACTAGGGGTTATCCCTAAGTGCAAACGTCAGAAAGGATAGCATGGATCAGTTGGTTAGCCTAGATACTCTGATTGAACTCATGTTGGGCATCAGTCTCAGCAATGAACAAGGATGCGGGGAACCTCGACCGCCGCTTCCTTAGGTTATTGCTATCCAACGACTAAGTAAGTTTGTTATTCACCGTCGAGCGCTGCAGAACTCTTCCAATGGAGTGGAGCAATAGTACATCAATACAGTTGGGTTGTATTTAGTCAGCAGTGACTAATTCTTCACTGAATATAACCCGCCTGGTAGAGTAATTGGAGATACAATCGCCAAACTCTTTGGCTCTGAACCAAAACAGCAGCTTGGAGATGATCTGCGCCGTTTCAAAATGCTGATGGAAGCAGGCGAGATTGCAAAAACAGAAGGTCAACCAAAGGGAGGACAAGCATGGAACAGCGTCGATTCGGTTCTATAAAGCGCGAGGTCGCAGTAATCGGTCAAGGAACCTGGTACATATCGAGCACGCCGTGATCCCCTGGTGTGAGAAGCACGGCGTCGCCGTGGTTGCCTACAGCCCGTTTGGTCATGGCAGCTTTCCCGGTCCGCGCACGACCGAAGGCCAAATCCTGCAGGAAATCGCCGCCGCGCACAACGCGACCCCTCGCCTTTTGTCGCGCTCCAGTTCCTGGTGCGGCAGCCCTCGCTCTTCGCGATCCCCAAAGCCTCCAGCCCCGAGCATGCCGCCGAAAACGCGGGCGGCGGGGAACTCCGGCTCACCGTTGCCGATATCGCCCGGATCGACGAGGCCTTCCCGCTCGGCCCCTGTCCCCGCGAGCTTCCAATGCTGTAGTCCAATTGATCGTGTTGCAAAAATTCTCTCAAACACTAGCTACATAACTGTAATACATATACTTCAAATCTACAGGTAGCGCTTCTCAAATTTTTGGCAACACAACCGACAGATGTTGCTACTACACATGCTTAATTAAATCAATACCAATTAGTCTCACCAATGACATGTCTATCGTGTCGATGGTGTAGAGGTTTATCGATTAGAGGATTTGGGTCACAACAACATGAGACTGTAGTAGGGATGAAACTGTTGCTGTTTCATTTGCCAAAGTTGTCCGGTCTTGATTGATTTGTTATTATGCAGACATTAGCAACAGAAGCAATAGATTGCAATATTTATTAACTCAAACTCAGAATGGCCACAAGGGAAATGAGAGCCGTTCGAGTTTTGCTCTCATTTCCAATTTCTTTTTTCAAGGAACCAAGCTTTCAATAATCTGGAAGATCCCCTTGTAACCAAAGCGCCGTATAAATCGCTAGAATTCTTTAGAGGGAAAAGTTGAATTCGTTTCAGATCTGAACTGATGCCTAAACAGAAAAAGACTAAACAGAAAAAGATCGAGCCGCTAACGGGTGAAGAACTCATCCACAAAGTAAAAGAGCTAGAAAACCTCAGCAAGGAGGGAAAGGCTAAAGCCTGTGGCTACCACAGCGTTACCAAAAACGGTGTCGAGCGGGTGAACATGATGCAGTTCCTGAATGCACTGATTGATGCTGAGGGAATTGAGTTAGACCCCACTGCTAATGGTAAAGGGCGCGGGGGACGCAGTGCCAGCTATCGAATTAGAGTGCAGTCCAACGGTAACTTACTAATTGGTTCAGCTTACACAGACCAACTCGGACTCAGACCAGGAGATGAGTTTGAAATTGCTTTAGGGCGCAAGCACATTCATCTCAAGCAGCTGGATCAAGAACAAGACGTGGCCGAAGCCGCAGTTGCGTCCTAAAAAATAATGCGAACGCGCAGCCAACACTCTCGCGTTCGCTTTGCCTTTAAGTACCAAGTCATTATTGCAAGCTTGGCAATAGCTTATTTGTCTCCAAATCTTACTTTCGCCTACTATAAGCCCGACATTTTCTAACCACTTAGCTACACATCGGCTACAAACTATAGTAATCCTACATGAGTCATAAAAATTGTCGCTGGGGACTCTTAGAGACTTGGGGGAAAATGCATGTATTGCCTCCAAGTCCTCCAAGTCCTCCAAGTCCTCCAAGTCTGGAGAAGGGCGTTTATTTCACAAATCGAACTACTCCTTGCTAGATCAATTGCCGCTACTGTCTTTCATTTGCGTTTTTGCCTCTCCCCCTGTAATAATTATATTTGTAGCTATATCCGGCATCTCGACCGGAAAACCGGGGTTTATACATGTTTCATGGGGCTGGGGCAACGCATCACTCAGCAAGGATTATACTTGCATACCCTTGAATGAATCCTGGATGAGTGCTGCACGCGGGTGCAAACGACTTTCGAACATGTGGCTAAACCCCAGTTCAATCAAAAAGGTTGTGGTTTCTTACGCAGGAGAGTATTATGGCGATTCAAAGCAGTGACAACTTACAGGCCAATTCATTTACTGAGCTGGAAGCTAACAGACAAACTTTAACTCGCATCAAAATTCGCATTCCCAAAGCTTTTCATCAAGAGCCAGTTATTTCACGACTGGTTTCTCACCACGGGGTCATCGTTAATATCACAGCTGCCCTGCTGGGACCTAAGGGGCGGGATGATGGCTGGTTTGACCTGGAACTAAGAGGGACTACCCACCAGATTCAGAGTGCCTTATCTTACCTGGATGAACTGGATTTGGAAATTTGGCGGCAATCCACTCCCGAAGAAGATGGCTGGTGACCAAAAGAGGACTCTTGGGGTTTGGGGGACTATCTGAAAACTCTCGAGAAAGTCCCCCAAACCCCAAGAGTCACAAAAGTCTTTTTTCAATCCTCTTGATCAGACTCTAAGCCATGTGATTTTCAATCGCCCAACGCGCCAGTTCAGTACGGTTATTAAGGCCGGTTTTGCCGAGCATATTGGATACATGACTTTCAACCGTACGCTGGCTCACATTCAGTTCGTTGGCAATTTCACGGTTAGCCAGACCACGTGCCACAAACTGTACAACTTTCAGCTCTGTAGTGGTCAAGTGCACATCGAAGGGAACCTGAATTCTGGGGCCGTTTTCGGTTCGATTATGATCGCGCTGTATTAGATCCATGGTCCGCCTCAGGGTAGATTCCACTTGCGCCACCAGTTCTTCTGGCTCAAACGGCTTGACCATGTAGACGTCCGCCCCTGTGTTGAGACCCTTGATTCGATCTTGGCTTTGACCTTTAGCCGAAAGGAATAGAACGGGAATCAAGTTGGTGCGCTCGTTTTCCCTAACGTGCTTCACGAAGGTATAGCCGTCCATTTCCGGCATCATCACGTCGCAGATGATCATGTTTGGAATTTCCTCAGCCAAAACTTCTAGCGCTTCGCGACCATTTTCAGCAGTCATGACTTCATAGCCCCGGAATTCTAAGTAATCCTTGACGAGCAAGATGAGGTTGGGGTCATCATCAATCAGCAGCAGTCGTTTGTGATCTTTTACGCTGGGTTCTTTCATAACTGTGCTACTCGTCACGCTTAGGTCAATTGAATTTTCCAATAATCTTTTGGGCATTGTTTGCTTGTCCCTGCCATTCTGGTGAATCTACTGCTACCTAATGTTACTCTGACAAGTCATAATGACTTTTAACTGACGATTGGCAACGCGTACTCAGGGCAGCAACAGCAAAAATCCAGTAATCATACGGAACTATATAATCTACTTAATATGCTATTATACCCTGATTTAAAAGCGCTAGAGAAAAAAAATCAAACAACCAGGGCCCCCAGGGCAGTAATGAAACAGAGATTCCCTCGGGGAGAGGGGCTCTTCTCTCCTTGGTCAAGCTTTAAGTAGGAAGTGGGGCAGGCTCCGGCAAAGGATGGGTCAAGAAGGCGTATTCTTCCACAACCTGATTGCCAATCAGATGCTCCTGGATAATTCGCTCAATGACTTCAGGGGTTGCCTGACGATACCAAACACCATCTGGATAAACGACTAAAATCGGTCCCTGGGCACAGACTCGCAGACAGTTTGCTTTGGTGCGAAAGATGCAGCTGGGGCGGGTGTCTGTTGGTTTATCGAGTTTTAACTGTTTCAGGCGCTTTTTCAAGTACTCCCAAGATGCCAGACTCGCTTCCTTTGAGCAGCATTGGGCAAAGGTCGGGTCGGCACAGATAAATATATGTCGCTGAATTTGAGGAAGTCCCAGGGTTTGTACACAAGCTGCTAGGGCATCTTTGTCTTCAGCCTGACAGGTTTGGGCGGAGGATGGACTAGACTGGACTGCTGTGTTGTCAGTCATCACTGTTCCTTGTTTCACCAGGTATTTTGAGCGCGGTTTTTACGAATAAGACTATTTTCGCGCCTTCGGTGTTGGTGGGCTCAAGTATTTGTACTTAGCGATCGCCATGACTAAGTTCGGGAAGCCGTACATTCAAAATTGTTGCGCTTGGTTGCTGCTTTCAGCTAGATTAGCACTCAGGAGCTGAGAGTGCTAACTCTGGAGAAGTTTATATGGCAGCAGTATCTTTAAGTGTTTCTACGGTTAAACCTCTGACTGATCGCGTTTTCGTTAAAGTGAGCGCCTCTGAGGAGAAAACCGCAGGTGGTCTGTATTTACCAGACACCGCTAAGGAAAAACCCCAAGTCGGAGAAGTAGTTGCCCTTGGTCCTGGCAAGCGCAACGAAGATGGCTCTCGTCAGGATCTGGAAGTGAAGGTGGGAGACAAGGTTCTGTACTCCAAGTACGCTGGTACCGACATCAAACTCGGCACCGAAGAATATGTTTTAGTCTCGGAAAAAGACATTCTCGCCGTCGTTTCCTAGCAACAAGTAGTTCTCTTACCAACTCAACTGGACAAATATGGCAAAGCGCATTATCTACAACGAAAACGCTCGTCGCGCCCTGGAAAAGGGTATGGACATCCTGGCTGAAGCTGTGGCTGTCACGCTGGGTCCTAAGGGTCGCAACGTGGTGCTGGAGAAGAAGTTTGGCGCGCCTCAAATCGTCAATGACGGCGTGACGATCGCTAAAGAAATTGAATTAGAAGACCACGTGGAAAACACTGGTGTTGCTCTAATTCGTCAAGCTGCTTCCAAGACCAATGACGCTGCTGGTGATGGCACCACAACGGCGACAGTGTTGGCTCACGCGATGGTCAAAGAAGGGCTGCGGAACGTAGCCGCGGGTGCGAACGCTATTTCCCTGAAGCGCGGAATTGACAAGGCGAGTCAATTCCTGGTAGAAAAAATTGCCGCTTACGCCCGTCAGGTAGAAGATTCTAAGGCGATCGCGCAGGTTGCCTCGATCTCTGCCGGTAACGACGATGAAGTCGGTCAGATGATCGCCAACGCGATGGATAAGGTGGGTAAGGAAGGCGTAATTTCCCTGGAAGAAGGGAAGTCCATGACCACCGAACTGGAAATCACCGAAGGGATGCGCTTTGACAAAGGCTACATCTCTCCCTACTTTGCTACCGACGCAGAGCGGATGGAAGCCGTTATGGATGAGCCTTTCATCCTGCTGACCGACAAGAAAATCGCCCTGGTGCAAGACCTAGTGCCAGTGCTAGAGCAAGTGGCTCGTTCTGGTCGTCCTTTGGTGATTATTGCTGAGGATATCGAGAAGGAAGCTCTGGCTACCCTGGTGGTCAACAAGCTACGGGGTGTGCTGAATGTGGCATCTGTGAAGGCTCCTGGCTTTGGCGATCGCCGTAAGTCCATGCTGGAAGACATTGCCGTTCTCACCGGTGGTCAAGTGATTACCGAAGACGCAGGTCTGAAGCTGGATAACGTCAGGCTCGATATGCTGGGCAAGGCTCGTCGGATCACCATCACCAAGGACAACACCACAATTGTTGCTGAGGGTAACGAACAAGCTGTAAAAGCTCGTTGTGAGCAGATTCGTCGTCAGATGGAAGAGACCGAATCTTCCTACGACAAAGAAAAGCTGCAAGAGCGTCTGGCGAAGCTGGCTGGCGGTGTAGCCGTGGTTAAAGTGGGCGCTGCCACTGAGACGGAAATGAAAGACCGCAAGCTGCGTTTGGAAGATGCCATCAATGCCACTAAGGCAGCTGTTGAAGAGGGCATCGTTCCTGGCGGTGGTACCACCCTGGCGCACCTGACTCCTCAGCTAGAGTCTTGGGCATCCGAAAACCTCAAGGGTGAAGAGTTGACTGGCGCGATGATTGTCGCCCGTTCCCTCGCTGCTCCTCTGAAGCGGATTGCAGAAAACGCCGGTCAAAACGGTGCCATCATCGCTGAACGGGTCAAGGAGAAGGACTTCAACGTCGGTTTCAACGCAGCGACGAATGAGTACGTCGATATGTTCGAAGCCGGTATTGTTGACCCTGCCAAGGTGACTCGTTCTGCTCTGCAAAATGCGGCTTCGATCGCCGGTATGGTATTGACGACCGAGTGCATCGTGGTCGATAAGCCTGAGCCAAAGGATAATGCTCCTGCTGGTGGTGGCGGTGGCATGGGCGGCGGCGACTTCGATTATTAATAGCTAATCAGAGGTGCTGTTCGAAGCGAGAACGCGCCTCTAGTCTAAAAACAGCTGCTTCTTCTGGGAGGCAGCTGTTTTTTGTGTCTTCGCTCACTTAGTAGCTTTTCTATCCTAGGTTAAGACAAGTCATGGCCCGATTGTGACTTTAACTCTTTTAAGTGAATAAACAGCCGCCTGACAAATAGCCAAAGGTGCGGTTTCACCATAACCCCATACTTCAGGCTCAAAGCTAGCTACAAATGGTATACCTGTAAGAGCATGATCTTCGGAGCGGAATAATTCAAAGTGAGGCCACTCAGAGTTACCTAAATTCCAAGCTACCAGTTCCAAAGCTGCCCTGATATCTGTTGAGTATGGGCGTAGAGGTAAATTGAACTGTTCAGATACAAGAGAGTCTAACTCAGCAAGCGAGTTAAGCTGAATGTTTTCAATTTCGTATTGCTCAGACGTGCCTTCCATATTTACCGCTGCTAAAAACCTTGACCATTACTTGACATTATCAAGATTACGCCAACCCAGCATTGTGTTGGTCGTAGTCAGACAGCACAGAGGAATGCTGCCAGTTCTAGGATGGGTGACACCGCTGTTTCATCAACCAACTGGAAAGAATTGGAAGTCTAGGGCGCATGACAGGTAGTAGGCTTTAGCTTTCATCACCAGGACGGAGGACGCCAAATAAGGCACAAGCGATCGCATGAGTTCCCGACACAAACTCCACCCGGACCGCTGCTGCCTCCGCTTGCATCACAGAGGCAAACACCTGATCCAAAGTCTGGCGACCCAAATCATCGTGTCACGTGAAACACCAGTTAATTGCTAGCTTTAGTCTCTATTCAGTGACGCTGCTAGATATAGAAACGGCAAAATAGATAGACAGGCTATAGGAGTACGAGCGATGGGAACCCAAATTACAATTACGCTGCCGGATGAGGTTTACCTTCGAGCAGAACGGTTTGCACATTTGGCTAACCGGGATTTAGCAACTGTCCTGGCTGACACTATCAGCCTCTCAATCCTCCCCGTTAGCGACCAGGCTGAAACCCTTGCGCACATCACTGAACTCTCTGACGAGGAAGTTATGACGCTGAGTGAGTTGCAAATGGAACCAGACCAGGATACACGCCTGAGTGAGTTGCTAGATAGACAGCAAGCAGGACTGCTGACGGAGGCAGAACGTCCAGAACTGCAAGCCCTGATGCAGATTTACCAGGAGAGTCTGCTGCGGAAAGCGACTGCCCTAAGCGAGGCCGTGCAGCGCGGACTGATGGAGCCATTAGCTGAGTGAGTTCCAGCCAGATTCCAGAGGAAGTGAGGGCGCGAGTCCGAACACAGGCTAAAAATCGATGTGGCTACTGTCACAGTCTTCAGAAGTATGTGCTCGGACCCCTCGAAATTGAGCATATTATTCCTAAGGCAGCGGGCGGCACTGATGGTGAAGAGAATCTATGGCTCGCCTGTCGGCTATGCAACAATTTCAAGGGCATTCAAACCCACGCGAGAGACCCCCTCATCAATCGCCAGACCAGGCTTTTTAACCCGAGACAGCAAAAGTGGTCACGGCATTTTGCCTGGAGCGATGATGGGGCGTATATTATCGGAATCACAGCTTGTGGTCGTGCAACCGTTGTGGCCCTGCAACTCAACAATCCCTATGCCGTTGTAGTCAGACAAGCATGGGTTTCAGTCGGGTGGAATCCACCAGCGGAAGATTGACCAAAAAACATCTATAACATAGCGTCAGCAGGTCCTACAGCCTGGATAGCAGCCTCTAAAGCGATTGCAACGTGAGTCCAATGGGTTCCACCCTGGCAAAAAACCACATAGGGTTCCCGCAAAGGACCATCGGCTGAAAACTCAGAGGTACTGCCATCGATAAACGTGCCACCAGCCATAACCAGCTGACTCTCGTAACCGGGCATCTCGGCTGGAATAGGGTCAAGATACGAACCAATAGGCGAATGCTGCTGAATTGCTCTACAAAAGGCAATTAGCTTTTTGGGAGAACCCAGTTGAATTGCCTGAATCACATCGCGGCGGGGGGCCATAGGCAACGGATTCACTGGATAACCCAGCTTGTCAAACACATAAGCCGTGAGGTGATTGCCCTTCATCGCTTCCCCCACCATTTGCGGGGCGAGAAATAGTCCCTGAAACAGCAAGCGATTTTGGTCAAACGTTGCACCGCCAGAACTGCCAATTCCTGGGGCAGTAAGACGACAGGCAGCTGCCTCCACTAAGTCGGCTCTACCGGCAACGTAACCCCCAGCAGTGACGATGGTGCCTCCAGGATTTTTAATCAGCGACCCAGCGATCAAATCAGCACCGACAGCAGTTGGTTCGCACTTTTCGATGAATTCGCCGTAGCAGTTATCCACAAAACAAATAGTGTGGGGGTTTTGCTGTTTGACGATGTGGACGATTTTTTCAATATCGGCAATTGATAAGCTCGGACGCCAGGAATAACCACACGAACGCTGGATCAACACCAGACGGGTGCTCTCCTCTACCGCTTGCCTTAAGGCAACACAATCCACGGTTCCTTCCCCGGTTAGCTCCAATTGTCGGTAACGGATACCAAACTCAATCAGTGAACCTTGACCCTGACCCCGTAAGCCAATCACTTCTTCGAGCGTATCGTAGGGAGAACCTGCCACTGCCAGCATTTCATCCCCAGGACGGAGCACGCCAAATAGGGCACAAGCGATCGCATGAGTTCCCGACACAAACTGCACCCGCACCGCCGCTGCCTCAGCTTGCATCACCGCAGCAAACACTTGGTCCAAAATCTGACGACCCAAATCATCGTGACCATAGCCACTGACACCAGCAAAATGGTGCGCTCCCACGCGATGGTGGCGAAATGCTGCTAACACCCGCAACAGATTTTGCTTGACTGCCGCGTCAATTCCAGAAAAAATCTGAAATAGTGCTTGTTCTGCTGCCTGCAGCTGCTCAAAGCTGTTCATCGTTTCCTCATTCACGAAATAGATATGCGGATTTTAGGTTCAAGCAGATTAGGCTATACAATTCGTATTCAGGTTCCTGCATGACGATTGCCACCTCAACCAAACTCCGCCTCCATTGGCTTAACATCTCTTGGTTCACATTAGTCCACATCGGCGCTCTCTTGGCCTTAATTCCCAGTAACTTTAACTGGGCAGCATTAGGTTTAGCTGTCTTACTCCACTGGTTAAGTGCTGGCTTGGGAATTACGCTGGGATTTCACCGCCTGATCACCCACCGCAGTTTTCAAACTCCCAAGTGGCTGGAATATTTCCTGCTTTTTTGCGGCACCCTCGCCTGCCAAGGAGGGCCATTAGAGTGGGTCGGTTTGCACCGCTTTCATCATTTGCATTCGGATCAACAACTTGACCCCCATGATTCCAATCAGGGCTTTTGGTGGAGTCATCTCGCCTGGATGCTTTATCATATCCCAGCTAACGCCGAAATCCCTCGCTACACCAAAGACATTGCTGACGACCCAGTCTATCAGTTTTGCCAAAATTATATGGTTCCTATCCAGGTCGTTCTGGCCGTCCTGCTCTACCTGTTGGGAGGTTGGCCATTTGTGGTTTGGGGGATTTTTCTGCGGCTGGTGGTTGTGTTTCACTGCACCTGGCTCGTCAACAGTGCAACCCATAAATTTGGTTATCGCACTTATGAATGTGGCGATCGCTCGACCAACTGCTGGTGGGTGGCCTTACTCACTTACGGTGAGGGCTGGCACAATAACCACCATGCCTTTCAATATTCAGCTCGCCACGGCATGCAATGGTGGGAAATCGACCTAACCTGGATGACGATTCGATTGCTCCAAGCACTCGGTCTCGCCTCGAAGGCGAAACTAGCCGGGAAAGAGCAATAAAAGCAGTCTCCTTGGTTTTAAACCTGTCCGTTTCCCTGAACAATGTGCTTCACTGTTGTCAGTGTTTCCAGGCTAATCAATCCCCGGCGATGTCCTTTTTGGTTAGACATACCTAGAAACACCGAGTCTCCCCGCGACGGATTGCGAGAAAAGCGCGGTGAAGCGTTGATGTAGGTAGAGGCGCTATTTACCCCCAAGGCAAAGTGGCGACTTTCCTGGTAGGATTCCGTGACAATGGAGTCCGCGTGACCACTGCTGTATTGGTTAATCCAGGCGATCGCATGCTCTAGACTATCCACGGCTTTGAAAGCCACTGTCTTGGTTAAATAAGCTTGGCTCCACTCCGAGTCCCCAGCCAGCTTCAACTGCCCAAACACCTTCACTAGTTCAGCATCCCCCCTAATTTCAAAGCCCTTGTCCTTCAAAATGCTCCACAGCATCACTAGGGACGAGGGCTCTGCTGTGCGATGAATCAGCACCTTCTCAATCGCGTTTACCGGATCTGGCTCACTCTGATGGCTGTCTAAAATCATCCAGCTAACCATCTCCAGACTGCCAGACAGTGACCAGTAGAGGTAACAGTTGCCCATCGCTGACTTTAAAACCGGTGCCGTTGACTGTCGCACTACCTGCTGCACCAGGCTAGGACGCCCATAGGGTAGCACTAGATTCAGGTACTGGTCTTGGGTGACCAAATCCCGAATTGAAGCACCCTGCTCTGCCTGCATCAGTTCCAAGCATTCCACTGGCAACCCTGTCTCCTCTAGGGCTGACTGCAGGGCACTCACTATCGCCGCAATCGAATGGCTGGCTTCACTGCCACCTTTGAGAATCAGACTGTTGCCGGTTTTGATACACATACCCGCCGCGATCGCTGCCAACTCCGGAAACGCCTCGTAAACCAATGCAATCACCCCCAGCGGCATTAGGTGGGAGTAAGTTTGGGAATGCTCCAACTGATAGTCAGCGTTCCTCACCCGCCGAATTGGATCCGATAACTCACCTAGCCGATTCAGAATTTCTACCGTCGTTTGGAGCCGCTCCGGCGTCAGCTTGAGCCAATCCAGAATTAGATCTGGCACTGCCATTTCCCGGCTGGCTTCCAAATCCAAAGTGTTTGCTTCCAAGATGTCGTCAAACGAGTGCTTGATCGCCTTTGCCATCGCAAAAACAGCACGACTACGGTCTGCTCCCTTTGTAATGCCTAATTTCAACGAAGCTTGATAGGCGCGTTTCGCGGCAGCAATTGGAGCGGGTGAAGGACTCAAAGCATCGACTGTCATCGAGTTAACGTCTATAAGTAAGCCAGACCATCAGTGCTGGCACTACAGCCAACAGCAGCGCCACCATCGCCCAAATCAGCATACTGGAACTATGAGGCGAGCGCAGCGCCAAGGGAAGCCAGACAATCAGCAGCACGAATATAATCGCGAGAGCCGCAGGGAGATAGCTTTGTCCAGAACGAGTCTGGGCAACACTCCAACGGTTCCCCGTCCATCGCCAAGCCCGCTTGTAGGGGTAGCTTGTGGAGAGTTGCTCAAGCACGTACCCATTCTCTTCCACTACAAACAACTGCTGACAGCGATCGCAACCAAACGCCTCAGTCAGCGTAATCGGGACTAAGCGCCCGCGACGACGGCACGGACACGGGTAGTCTACATTAAAGTCAATCTTTTGGGGCTTCTGAGATTGCACAAGAGATCATATAACCAACGGCAGTTATGCATCGAGTTTATCTAATACATCTAACCTATTACCAAGCCTCGACTAGGCTTTTCAATCACCTTTTCAACTCTTGACTCAGTTTTACACATTTATCAGCAAGCGGGTAACGCGATTCGAACGCGCGACATTCACCTTGGCAAGGTGACGCTCTACCACTGAGCTATACCCGCAACTCCTCATCAACTCCTATCTTCTCAAAATCCCCGCAGTTTGTCAACTAGATTTTTTTGCTATGACGACTAGCCTAGTTCCTCTGGAGGCGCTGCCAAATTGGCAGGCATTGCACTTTTGAGCGAGGCAGGCAGAGACTGGGAATTGTTCTGATATGGTTGGGCTTCAACACTTGCACGCCAGACGCGCATCAGGCTGCCCATTTCAAGGGCATTCATGGCATAGTCCCAGCCCTTATTGCTTTTGATGCCAGCTCTTTCTAGGGCTTGCTGCATGTTATCTGCTGTCAAAATGCCAAAAATGACCGGAACTCCAGTTTGAAACTGAGCTGCCGCAATTCCCTTGGCGGTTTCAGCTGCTACGTAATCAAAATGAGGCGTCTGTCCCCGAATTACAGCACCCAGGCAAATTACCGCATCATAGCGATGCGAGAGTGCCATCTGGCGAGCCATCAGTGGCACTTCAAAACTGCCCGGTACCCAAACGTAGTCTACCTGAGTGCCGTGAGGATCGGTATCGACGCCGTGGCGTTTCAGGCAATCTTGACATCCCTCCAAAAGCTTGCCGGTAACGAGGTCATTGAACCGAGCAATGACAAACCCAAACCGCAAGGGTTCTGCCTGAGTAAAACTTCCCTCAAAAACTGCCATGAGCGTCTCTTATGTCATGAACTGAAGTGTGTTGATGGCGAATGTGCCATTGGCGATGGCTTAGACCACTAAAAAGTTCAAGGCACCAACCAAAAACACCAGGCCAATCCAGGCTACAGAACCAATCCAGAGGAACTTTTTAGATTCGACCCAATTTTGAGGAGTAGCATAGGCAACCGGGACGCCAACGATCATGACAAACGACAAAGCGACCAGAGCTAACAAGGCGATTTGAAATAGGGTTGTTAACATTAGTGATTCTCCCAGAACACGGTAAGAGCGTAAAGCTTGCTAGTTTTTGAGCAGTCCTTATTTTACGCTATCAGAAATTGCACCACTGTGGGGTATTAGGCAAATGGACATAATTCTGTGCCATACAACCGCTGATTTTGACGCGCTAGGGGCGGCAGTGGGGCTAACGCGCCTGTATCCTTTAGCACATATTGTGCTGACGGGCGGTTGCCACCCAACTGTTGGGGAGTTTTTGGCGTTGTACCGGGATGAGTATGCGCTGATTGAACAAGGCGCGGTTAAACCCGAACAAATTCGCTCGCTCTTGGTGGTGGATACGCAACGGCGCGATCGCTTAGGGAAGGCAGCCCAATGGTTAGACTTACCTCAGCTAGTAGAAATTGCAGTTTATGACCATCACTTAGATATTCAGATGGATATCCCAGTCACGCGAACGCTGATTGAGCCAGTAGGAGCAACCACCACCCTAATTGTGGAGCAGCTTCAAGCTATTCAGATTAAACTCAATCCAGCCCAAGCAACGGTAATGGCGCTGGGCATTCATGTAGATACTGGTTCCCTGAAGTTTGACCATACCACACCACGGGATGCCACAGCGTTGGCGTGGTTGATGCAGCAAGGGGCAAGCTTGCGGGCAATCGCCGATTATGTTGATCCAGCGCAGATTCCCCAGCCACCCACAGCAAGGGATTTGATGTCGTCTCCAGTCCGAACAATTCGACCTGAAACCACAATAGGGGAAGCGCAGCGAATCCTTTTGCGGTATGGTGATTCTGGCTTATCCATAGTGGATGCCCAAGACCAGTTGGTGGGTATTATTTCCAGACGGGATATTGATATTGCTCTGCGTCATGGCTTCAGTCATGCGCCTGTCAAGGGCTACATGACAACTAACCTCAAGACGATTAGCCCGGATACCACGCTACCGGATATCCAGTCTTTGATGGTGACCTACGATATTGGTCGCTTGCCAGTGCTGGAAAATGGGCTTTTATTAGGAATTGTTACTCGCACTGATGTCCTACGGGAATTGCATCAGTCAACAGTCAACGGTTCCTCCCACCCCCTACTCCCTACTGTACCTGCGTCATCAATCAAGGGTAAACTACGTTCAACCCTACTCCCTACTTCTTCTTACTCATCACTCCAGCTATTACGCGATCGCCTCGCCGCTCCTCAATGGGAACTGCTGACAAGAGCGTCTGAACAGGCAGAACAACGGGGCTGGCATCTCTATCTCGTTGGGGGAGCGGTGCGAGACTTACTGCTGTCTAGAAATAGCAAATATGGTGGCACCCTGATGATTGAAGATATTGACCTGGTAGTCGATGGGTTTCACAACTGGGCTGATGTCGGTGCTGGTGTAGAACTAGCACGGGCGCTGCAGCATCTGTACCCAGATGCCCACTTAGAAATTCATGGGGCTTTTCAAACAGCTGCCTTGCTATGGCACAAAGACCAGGTGCTAGACTCCCTCTGGATGGATATTGCCACCGCCCGGACAGAATTCTATCCTTACCCAGCTGCGAATCCCGAAGTCGAAGCCAGTTCCATTCGTCAAGACCTCTACCGGCGAGATTTCACCATCAACGCCCTTGCCATGCGGCTGACACCCCCCCGCGCTGGAGAGCTATTGGATTTCTTTGGAGGCTTATTGGATTTAGAAGCGGGGCTTGTTCGAGTCTTACACGCCAATAGCTTTATCGAAGACCCCACCCGGATTTATCGTGCCGTGCGATTTGCTGTGCGATTGGGATTTTATATTGAGCCTCAGACAGAAGGGTATATTCATTATGCGATCGCCAGTGGA
Organism: uncultured bacterium; assembly: GCA_964250845.1. Taxonomy (GTDB): domain Bacteria; phylum Cyanobacteriota; class Cyanobacteriia; order Cyanobacteriales; family Chroococcidiopsidaceae; genus CAXUIG01. The sequence continues at coordinate 36,689 of CAXUIG010000026.1, forward strand.
ATCTACGACCAAACTCAAGGAGAAAATAGCAAAGCTCCAGCGCTCCAAAGCCGGTTAAAGTCCGAGCTGAAATATATCCTGCAAGCCCCTTACTGGAAACCTGCCTTGCGGTTACTGGCTGCTTTGGGGGCGCTAAAGTGCATCCATCCCACCCTAGAGCTAGATGACAAGCTGTGGCGGCAATTGCGTTTGTTAGAGCGCTGTCTGCGGCGGTTTGACCCCCAGGATAAGGGCGAGCCACCAATTCGCCCCTACACCCACTGGCTGCTGCGACTGGAAGTTTTAATTGCTCACCTGAGTGCGTCAGAACGGGGCAAGGTGGCAACGAATCTCCATCTGCCCGTGGATAGTATCGAACGGTTGCTAACTCTAGCTCAGGCGCAAGCTGAGGTGATGGCATCTTTGCCTATGTGCCAGCTGCCCAGTCAGGTGGTGGAGCGGCTGCGCCGGTACGACTTGCCGATGCTGATTTTGATTGCGGTGGAAAGTCCACGCTCTATTCGACGCCAGATTTGGCAATATTTAACCATATTGGCTAATGTTCAGCCCCCCTTGAATGGCAATGACCTGAAAGCACTCGGTTATAAACAGGGACCACAGTATCGGCAAATTTTGTCGCAGCTATTAGCGGCAACGCTTGATGGAGTAATTAGCGATCGCGCTTCAGCCCAAGTCTTTTTAGCAAAAAATTATCCCCTATGAAGAGGGAGAGTCCCCCTCAGATATAGGCAGCCAAGCATCCAAGCAAGTTATAATTTTCGCGGATGCGCGCAGTAACTTTGTTTGTCAGCACCCCCGGCTGAAGCACCGCAACCCGGTTTCCACCCTCCCGGAGATTTTTAGATGAGTAATCCTCTCGTTCAGGCCTTTTTCGTTGGCAGAGCTATGGCTGAAATACTCAACGAACAGTTTGAGAACGCCTTGACCGATGCTCTGAGTGAAGTCGGTAAATTTGATGCAGAGCAACGGGAGCGTCTACGGCAATTTACGCAAGAAGTTATGGAGCGAGCCAATCGCGAAATCGAAACTGCTACTGTGGGTCGAACCACTACGGCGATCGTCCCGCAAGGCTCACAACCAGTTGACCTGCAAGCGATGATTGATGAACTCCGGGCCGAAATTGCTCTGTTAAGAGCAGAATTGCAACGCTATCGTAGCAGTTCTGTCTAAAACCGAAGACTGTAGGTCGACTGACCTCAGCCGTTCCAGGTTATTCACGTCAATTATTAAAAAAAGAAGTTAGGAATTCGAGTGCCTGTTTCTCCTGCTGACTCTGTTACAACCAAGCGGTACGCCCAGCGTCTAGAGACAGCCTATACAAATAAGGCCTACCGCTGGAATCGGGAAAACTATTCCCGTAGACGGCGCTTTGTAGACATCTGGGCCTTTGTTTTAAAATTACTGGCTGGCTTTTGGCTCAACAACAAATCTTGGAGCTACTCCGGCGGGGTGACAGAGGCGAAGCGGATTGCTAGACGTAAAGCCCAAGCCGTCTGGATTCGCAATACCCTTTTGGATCTAGGCCCAACTTTCATCAAAGTTGGGCAGCTGTTCTCCACCCGTGCCGATTTATTTCCCAGCGAATACGTAGAAGAACTTGCCAAGCTACAAGATCAAGTGCCTGCCTTTAGCTATGAGCAGGTAGAGACCACTATTGAGCAAGAGCTGGGCAAGAAGATTCCGGAAATATTCTACAATTTTGAACCGATTCCCTTAGCTGCCGCCAGCCTAGGACAAGTGCATAAAGCCCAGTTACATTCGGGCGAAATTGTCGTTGCCAAGGTGCAACGCCCCGGACTCAGGAAGCTATTTGAAATTGATTTAGCGATTCTCAAGCGAATTACTCGCTACTTTCAAAACCATCCCGAATGGGGTCGCGGTCGAGATTGGCTGGGCGTCTACGACGAGTGTTGCCGGATTCTGTGGGAAGAGGTTGATTATCTTAACGAAGGCCGGAATGCTGATACTTTTCGTCGTAACTTTCGTGGCACTGAGTGGGTGAAAGTACCGCGCGTCTACTGGCGCTATACCTCGCCGCGAGTGTTAACCCTGGAGTATGCTCCCGGCATTAAAATTAGCCACTATGAAGCCTTAGAGGCAGCTGGTGTGGATCGCAAGCTAGTTGCCCGTCTGGGCGCTCAAGCCTACCTGCAACAGTTACTCAATGATGGCTTCTTCCACGCTGACCCTCATCCAGGAAATATTGCTGTGAGTCCGGAAGGCACTCTCATCTTCTATGATTTCGGCATGATGGGGCAGATTAAGTCAAACATTCGGGAGAAACTGATGGAGACGCTCTTTGGCATTGCCCAAAAAGATGCTCAAAGGGTTGTAGTCTCCCTCGTTGAACTAGGGGCGCTCTCACCAGTGGACGATATGGGGCCAGTGCGGCGATCAATCCAGTATATTCTGGATCACTTTATGGATAAGCCGTTTGAAAACCAGTCGGTTAGTGCTATTAGTGACGACCTTTATGAGATTGCCTATAACCAGCCCTTTCGCTTTCCAGCGACCTTCACCTTTGTGATGCGGGCTTTCTCTACTCTGGAGGGGGTAGGGAAGGGTTTAGATCCAGAATTTAACTTTATGGAAGTTGCCAGACCCTTTGCAATAGAGCTTATGACAAATGGAAATGGTTCTGAGGGTAATAGCTTTCTCAACGAATTAGGCCGTCAAGCGGTTCAGGTCAGTAGTACAGCCTTGGGTCTGCCACGTCGCCTTGAAGATACACTTGAGAAACTGGAACAGGGAGATCTGCGCGTTCGCGTCCGGTCTCTAGAAACGGAGCGGCTGCTGCGTCGCCAAAGTAGCATGCAGCTGGGAACTAACTACGCTTTAATCATCAGTGCTTTCACTTTGTCAGCCACGCTCTTATTCGTCAATCATTATGTATGGTTGGCTCTGGTTGCTGCTTTAATCGCGGCGGCAATGGCAGTGACTCTGTTGCGAATGCTCCGGCGCCTCGACCGGTACGACCGGATGCAATAATTGCCATCCTGAGTAAATATACTCAGTTGTGTTCAGGCTGAGCAATTTGCTCGGTTACAACTTGATACAACTACATTAGCCTCCTGGGATCGGGAGGCTAATGTTATATCTTGTCGTTTAACCGAAGTACTCCTTTAGGAATAGGGTGGCAGTTGTCAAACAGTTGTTATAAAATTTAATATAATAGGAACAACTGTAGGTTTGACTCAAGTCAAGCTCCTCCCGAGCTAAAGCTTGTGGCAACCGTTCAACGTTTACTCTCTTTTTTATCGGAGTTAGGTATGAACCAACCAATCGAACTTTCTATGGAACAGCAATTCAGCATCCGGTCCTTTGAGACACAGGTGCAGCAAATGAGCCACGAACAAGCCCAGGACTTTTTGGTTAAGCTGTATCAACAAATGGTGATGCGTGAAGCAACTTATAAGCACCTGCTGAAGCACCAATGGGGCTTGGATGCCAATCCTTGGGGGGCGTAGTATCGTCCCTCACTGTCGCAGTGGGCGACCTCCTTCTCTTGCTTGGTTCCAGAGAGGAAAGAAGCTGGGGATGCTGGGGCGTCAACTTTAGGTCTCGTTTGTTTACTGGCTGGTATATGTTAAAGTTAATGCCCGTTGTTTGGTGTTGTTGCGATCTTATAGCGCTGCCCAGAGCTGCAACTTGACACCCAGGGAAATTATTGGGTATAGTAAAACTTCATTAACTTTATGGACAATAATATAAAATCATGGTAAATTAGGAAAGGAATTTGAACAAATTCAATCACTCCAATAAGA
>CAXUIG010000027.1:0-40206 GCA_964250845.1 uncultured bacterium
ACGCCCTGTAAAGCAAGACGTAGAGCGCTTTACAAATTTTCGGACGTGTCTAGTAGTTCCAAACCCTGAGACACGGATTGGAAAGTGCGATCGCTAGTCATCATCACCGATTAGTAGGCATATTTATGGTAATTTGAGCCAGTTTGCGGAGCTGTGCCTTGACGTTGTCAGTCGGGGCTGCTTTCTCTGCCTCCGCAAACAAGGCCTTTGCCCCAGTGATATCGCCTTGAGCCTTGCGCATTGTTGCTTTACCAACTAATGCCTGGATGTTGTTATTTTGCTGGGTGAGAACCTGGTCATAGGCTGTTTCTGCCTTGGTTAGTTGGCCTGTGATCTTGTAGAGGTGGGCTAACTCCAAGCGCAACTCAAGGTTCTTAGGCTCCTGCTGGATGAGTTTCTCTATCAACTGAACGGCCTGATCGAACTGCCCACTCTGCTCTAGAGTAGCGAGATTTTTCAGGGTGTCAAGATTTTTGGGCTCACGTTTCACTGAGAAAATGCCGATAACCCCCACCAAGCCAACGATCGTTAGGGTCAGGAGTAAGAGGTTCCTACGGGCGGTTTGCAGCTTTTTGTCAATGCGAGTTTTTTCAGCATGTAACTTCCACGGTCTAAACAGCCTCTGTAATGAGCCATCGTCCGGTCGCAGCTCCTGCGGCTGTTGGGAACCGATTAGTAAAAGGCGAGTGAGCAAATCGAGTAGATTGTTCATCCAGCCTGGATTGTAAGCTTTACTTAACTTCAACACTAGCCAAAGCAGGGGGGCAGCGGCACCTTTCGGGTTTAGGGTTGAAGCACCTTCTCTATTAACAATAGGTATGTGGGAGTAGAAAGTTTGATAATTGGCTTTCACCTTATTAAGGTGAGTAGTTAGCGGTTGCAGTCTCTCCTTGAGTTGCTCTCGGCTGAATGAACTAGGTTCGAGTAGGTCACACTTGGTGAGGATCAGCGCAAAGGCATAGTTGAAATCATTTGCCAAGACCAAGGAGGCAAGACTCATCACCGTATGCATAATTTCCTCAAATTCTTCTAGATAGGTCTTATTATGCGCAAGCATATAAGCATCAATAAACACACAGCAACCGTGCGAATTAGACACTATGCTTACAAAGTCTTGGTCGCTCAGCTTACAGATCTCACCAGGAATTTCCCACCAGCGAAAATAGCACAGCGTTTGGTTACCCCAAAACCCGTTACTCTTCAGGCTAAAGTTGATATCCGTGATTCTTATTGTAGGAGGTGGATACTTACCAGTCTCAGTGATGTAGCTGATGATCCTCTCAATTTCTTTCTGTCCTTGACTATCCTTACAGTCGAACAATAGTTTCTGAGGACGCTTTGCCTGAATATCGGCATGTAACTCTATGTAGCTACCAGCTATAAAGACTGTCTTGCCTACCCCTCTCTGACCAATACTTAGCAAGGTTAATGTTTTCAAGTCATTTCCAAACAACATTGTCATCGTTTTCGTGTCAGCAATAACCAATTCTCTAACCTAGGCCATATGCTCTTCATGTTTCGGTGACAATCTTCTAGCGGATAGGCACAAAACCTGCTTGTTCCACCAGTTGTTGTCCTTCGTCGGTCAAGAGTAAGTTAACATAGGCCCGACCAGCCTGTTCGTCAAGCTTACCATTTCGTTTAATTATTACAAAAAGCTTTCTAGCTAAGGGGTAGGAGCCGTTGGCAAAAGCAGTTTGGTTTATGGCAGTTTTGTCGGCATCAAAGTAGGGAGACACAAAAGGCTTACCAGCTTCTCTAGACAAAGGTAGAGGATATACAGCTTTATTACCAATTACCTCAGAGACTGAGCTATAGCCAATACCCCCAGCTGTATTAGCTACTTTGTCTACAGACTCTGTAGAATTTTTTACTTTTTGCACACTTGGCCCAAGTCCTCCTTCGCTTAAAACTTTTTCGTTTAAAATATCTGTAGTACTTTCAGCCTGCTGGCTATTGCTAAAGGGAGTAATTTCGAGATCAGGCCCGCCCACTTCTTTCCAGTTCTTAATTTTTCCGGTGAAGATATCTCTCACTTGCGGCAGGCTCAAACCAGGAATAAACACCTGAGGATTCACAAAAAACACAATTCCATCTATAGCAATGGGTATCTGTTCGAGGGTAAAGCCGCGCTCTTTTGCTTCGAGAAAATCAGTGTTTTTTATAGGTAGAGAAGACTGGACAAAACCCAATTCACCCGCCATAAGCATTTCAATTTCTATACTACTGTAAGCCAGGCTGTCAATTGGCTCGACCAAATTTAACTGAAATTGAGGCTGAGATCGCTTGAGCGCAAAAACTATAGTCCTAGACTGCAAAGGTATAAATGTCGAAGAGCCTGTGTAGTTAAATAAACCCTGGGGAACGTTGGGCACCTCAGCTAAGGTTTTATAGAAGACAGGACTAATTTCCGCAGAGCTTAGCTCAGTGTGGCTCGGAACCAAGATACTTCTTTGAAAAAGCCCGTATACTGAAAGTATTACAGCCAGACTCGTGGCAGTGCCGATAGCTATCCCGAGCAGCAAAATAGAGTTTTTAATAGTTGGTAAGGCATTATCATCAGCGTTCTGTTCTTGTGCAACAAATTTTTGAGGTTGGACTTGCTCGTTCAGCTCGATTTCCTTTTTCTGTTCGTCTACCGAGATGAATAAATCTAGCAATTCCTCCTGCCTGAGAGCAGTGTGGATGCGCTTACGGTCAATCCACGGAATCTCTACTCCAGGGCGGGCAGGCTGGTAATGCCACCAGTCTGGTAAAGCGATTGGTTCCAGGGGAGAACAGAGGCTGTCGCCGTCTATCAAAGCGACTGGTCCCTTGTGCAGGCAAGTAAAAATATTTTCCAGTTGGAAAGCGTACAGTGGCTCCGCTAGGTAGTAACAGATAAAGTACGGTACATGGTTGCGCCCCAAGTCGTCCGCTCCGTCAGCATACAACCAACCAAACAAGGTGTGCTCTCGGGCGACTTGAAGCAAGTAAATAGCTCGGTATTCAGAACTAGGTCGATTGTAGCCATCCCAGTGTTGGAGAATTACGCTTTGGAAGAAGGCTTGTTGGATCTCCGTAGGCACCTGCTCACTAGCAAGGAGCTTAAATCCTATTTTAGGAAAGCTAGTATAGACTAGTTGCCCTAAAAGCAGCGCCTTGACTAACATACAGTTATAGGGGGAGTGTATCCTAGGCTTAGTGAATCAGTTTTACAGATGCTAACAAACACATCATATACTACACTACCAAAAATAAAACCTATAGGTCTAGCGAACTGGTATAAACCCAGCCTGCTCAATCGCTTTTTGCCCTTGGTCAGTCAGCAAAAGTCTAGTGTAGGCTTCCCCAGCCTGCTGTTGCTGACCTTTGTTCCGCTTAGTAATTACAAACAAACTGGAGCTAATTGGATAGCTCCCGGTCTTGATCGCTTCAATGTTAAGCTGGTTGCGCTGATGCGGACACTGCTGAGGCGACACTAAGGGGTCGCGGTAGGGGGAAATTAGGTGATTAGGAGTGCGGCCTAGAGGTAGAGACTTCACACTACATTGAGGCACTACTGCACGGGCCGAAGCGTAATACACTCCGCCAGGGTTTTGGCTGACCAAACGCAGCGCTTGGGTAGTGGAATAGACATAGTGGATAGAGGAGCTAAGTACTTGCTGGTTCAACACACTATTTTCAGCAAATATTAACGTATCTGCATCCTCTGGGCGCTGGGCGAAGAGGGTGATAGGTAAATCTGGTCCACCCACCTGGTTCCAGTTAGTAATCTGCCCCCGATAAATCTGCTGCAACTGGTCAATAGTTAAACCCGGTACTTGCAGTGATGGGTTAACTACCACTGCTATGCCATCAAGGCCCACCTGATGTTGCTCAAGTATAAAGCCTTGCTGCCGAGCTCTGGCGTATTCTTGGGCTGTGAGGGGACCCGAAGACTGAGCGAAGTCTAATTGCCCATCGAGCAACATGCGAATGCCCGAGCTAGAACCGGGATTACCGTTAGGAGGATCTACATAGTTTAACTGTAGTTCAGGGCGAGCGTTTTGGATCTGAGAATCTACTAGTTGCCGGATTGGTGCCCAAGCTGTGCTGCCACCGTATTTGAATGAACCGATTGGAACATCATTGACTGTCTTAAAGGTTGAAGCAGCAGCAGTAGAGATAGTATCTGAACCTCGGCTAGAGTAAGAAGTCTTGCTTTCAAGCGTTAAGCGGGGCTTTAGCCACAACCACAACAATCCACCACCAACTAAAATTGTCAGGACTTTGCCAATAATCACACCTTTAATAAAGAGTGCGGTTTGTTTGTTAATTCCGACAGGTCTGTTATTCGTAGAGTTCATAACCCACAAAAGTAATAATAAATGTCAGATGTCCTAGACAGCGTTCCACCAGAAATTTACTCCACTGTCACCGATTTAGCCAGGTTTCGAGGCTGGTCAACTTCCAATCCCCGATCTGCCGCAGCAGTCTGTGCGATCTGCCGAGGGCACCTTAGAATCCAATAGGGCGAGCGCTCCATGCTTGAGTTCCTCCAGCTCGATAACCTTCGGCATGGATGTAGCTGATTTCCTTGAGTGTAAGTAAACTGGTGGGTTAATTGTTGAATATAACGCTCTTGGAACTCTAAAATCAATTCCATTTGTTTTTACTTTTTAAAAGTCGGAAAAGTAGCAAGCTTTTGCCATTTTTGATTTTCCTAAAAGTGGGAAAAGTGGGAAAAGTGGGAAAAGTCACTATTCCGTCATCCCTTGATGCAGCAAAGTCTTATGGTTAATACTAATATTTTCCTACCATGTCAGCATTATTGTCAGCAAATGAATTAACTACATGAATTGCAGCGATAAATTACTCCATAATCGTAAACATGGCAAAGGTGCAAATCAAGTGGGTGATATCTTTGGCTGTTTTTAAGGAGGAAAGGTGACTAGCGAGCTAGAATTCTCACGTATAAATCACGAAGATATTATCATGGCGATCGCCTTTAGCCCAGATGGGCGCTACTTTGCCACGGCAGGACTGGACACAATTGCTAGGGTGTGGCGAGTAACTAGCGGTCTGGAAGTCGCACGTATAAATCACGAAGATATTATCATGGCGATCGCCTTTAGCCCAGATGGGCGCTACTTTGCCACGGCCAGTGAAGATTCGACTGCCCAAGTGTCGGAAGTAGCCACAGGCACGAGGGTTGCTTGTCTGACTCACAAAGACGGCATCAATAACGTTGCCTTTAGTCCTGATGGAGAGTACTTGGTCACAGTAAGTGGTAGCAAAGTGTTTCCTCAGTCGGTTAATACTTCATCCACTGCCATAATGTGGGAGATAGCCACGGCTCGGAAAGTTATATACATAACTCACGACTATGGAGTGAATGCTTTTAGCTTCAGCCCAAATGGAAAATACTTAGCCGTAGCCAGTTCAGATCATACTGTAGGGGTGTGGGAAAAAGCAATAGTAAGGCGCGACCCGAGTGTTGGGGAGTGGAAATTAAATGCCAGCCTTGCAGTTGCCCAGATTACACATGACTACCCCATAGTGGCTGTAACCTTTAGCCCAGATGAGCAATACCTGGCTACAGCAAGTTTAGATGGCACTGCACAAGTGTCGGAAGTGATTAGCGGTCGAGAAATTGCTCGTATGACTCACGAGAAAGAGATCAATGGCATTGGCTTTAGTCCGGATGGAAAATACTTGGCTACGGCAAGTGACGACCATACTGCACGAGTTTGGGAGATAATCAGCGCTCAAGAACTTGCTCGTGTAATTCATAATGACAAAGTTAATGCCGTTGCTTTCAGCCCAGATGGAAAGTTGCTAGCCACAGCCAGTGGAGACCTAATGTCAGGAGGGCAAGATAATAACGCACACCTATGGCTTTGGCAACCTGATGATTTTCTAATTACAAAGGCATCTTCACAGGCTAACCCGCTCAGCCTTCAATTTTGGACCTCGTGATTGCCTCGCTGTACCGATCAAGGCTGTAGCCAAGGCAAAGGCACCCTGCGGTATGCGTTCGACGAATTGAGTTGTAGCAGTGTCACCACAGAAAACGAGGTACTGCCTCTCTAGCAAATACCAGCCCGGCTGGGTACTCTGATTGGAGATGATGGTAGTAGCATTATGCTGTGAGTTCGGTTTTGTAACCTATACAACCAAACCATTGACTTCAGCCTTAGTCTTTGCTAGAAGTGTAAGGAGATCAGGCTTAGCTATGGAATCGGAAGAATTAACGCCAGTGGCAGCAGGAGGAAGGTGTGACTTTGTATCCTTAAGTGTTTTCCGAACCTAATTGTAAGTTATTTTCTCGCCTGCTTCAGCTTATTGCACAAACTGATGGCGCATATTTTGTGGAATTGACGGCGCAGCTAGCGAAGGTAGTAATATCGATTTATGCAAAATTTGCAGGTTTATCAAAAGCTTCATAAACATTGATGAAGTTGTAGTCTGTGCAATGGCTCCAGCCAAACTCAGCTTTCAACCAGATTTCAAACTGACCGTGCTTAAGCCGTGAACGCACCTCAGCTAGTTTTTGACCGATCTCCCAAATGTCTTGTGCAGCTCGGCGTAAACGCTGTATAATATTTTCTGTTGTTTGCTGAACCAGAGTACGGTTCTCAAACTCCAGAATTTCGTAGTCAAAGCTTGTTTGTAATTGAGTTTGGTTTACGAAGCTACTCATATTTTACATCAGTTAAAGCTAAATCTTTAGTAAAAAAAATTATAAATTTTTAAAGGAGTAGGTTATATATTGAAAGTTTAACGTAATTTACTACAAAATTACACTTTAACTTTAACTAAATTTCATATAATTATTATACTTTAGTGATAATGTTTCTGTTGCAACAACGACTTGAGGGAAAGGTGCTAAAATATACCAAAGATCTTGATTAAGTAGAAAGAAGCACATTTTATTGTCTCGAAAGAGGTTTGGTCGTGTTTATGCAAAATTTTACTGAGAATAGCAGTTCACTATCGCCGCTAAACTAGGACTTACGCATCGAAACCGGGTTTCTGACACAAGCGTGCGTAAGTCCTGTAAACGTAAATGTAAAGTAGTACGTGAGAGGTATTGATGTTGTAACATTCGTCCCAGGACAAATCTCTGTCAAAGAATTCAAATTAGCCATTAAAAAAGATGAGAGACGAGTTGAATAGGGTCGATACTGTTAGTAGTCCTGCTGCGGTAACAAACTTATGGCAAACATTGCGTAGACGCTGGCCAATAGTGATCGCAGTTAGCGCGACAGTTTTTGCTGGGGCAGCTTTCTCTACTTTCACACAGACCCCTAGATACCAGTCAGAAACATTAATTTTGGTAAATAATAATACCTCTGTTCCTGTGGTTCCCACAGGTGACACGAACAATGAATCTATTGATGAGACTAATAAAGAGCTAGCGACCGAAATTCAGATCCTGAAGAGCCGACCCTTAGTGAGCAGAGCGGTTAAAGAACTTGAGGGTTCCGACAAAGACCTTTCTGTGGAACAAGTGGTGGGGAATTTATCGATTCGTCAGGCTGGGAAGGCTGGTATTCTGATCGTGTCTTACATAGATACTGATCCAAAGAGAGTCAAGTCAGTGCTGGAAGCTTTGGGGTTGACTTACGTAAACTATAGCTCAGAGCGGAAGCGATCGCGAGCTACTAACGCGATCCGCCTGATTGTATCAAAACTGCCCGAAGCTAAAGCAGCACTCAATGAATCCTCCTCAGCGATTAAAGATTTTCGTAAACGCTATGGCATTGCTGATCCTGACTCTTATTCTGCTGTAGTTTCACAAAGCCAGCAATCGCTTCAGCAACAGGCTACTCAGGTAAAGACTGCTTTAGATCAAACCCAACGCCAGTATCAAGAGTTGCATCGTCAAATGGCTCAAGTAAGTCAAGCTCCTGCAACGATTGTAGCTGATGCTGTTCTGAGCCAAGACAGCAGCTATCAGAAGCTGGTGAGTCAGCTACAAGAAATAGAAACTCAATACGCTCAAGAAAGCGTGCGCTTCAAAGACGATCATCCTAAAATCAGAGACCTGAAAATGCGTCGAGAGCGAATTCTTAGTCTGCTACAGCGCCAAGCTGAGCGGGTTCTGGGAAGCCTCGCCTCACGGGTTGTTGGCAAAGAGGCGGTTTCTGGAGCGACTCAGCAAACTCTTGCCAATCAGCTGCTCCAGACTCAGACAACTCTGGCAGTCCAGTCAGCTCAGTTAAACAGTATCCGTCAGGCTCAGGCAGAAGCAGCCGCGCGTTTTCAACAAATTCCTTACCTTCAGCAAAATTACGCCAGGCTACAGGATCAATACAAGCTCAACTCCCAAACCTTCAACTACCTTTTGCAGAAGCTTCAAGAGTTGCAAATTATCGAAGCTCAAGAGACTTCACCCTGGCGCGTCTTAGAACCTCCCTATTTGCCCAGTACCCCGACATCGCCTAATGTTAAGCATGATTTGTTGCTGGGTTTGGTTGGTGGTGGCTTGTTGGGAGTGGGAGCGGCTGTCTTACTCGAACGGTTAGATAAAAGAGTAAAGGGGGTGGACGAAGTCAAGCAAATGACTGGCATTCCCTTACTTTGGGTAGTTCCAAAAGTTGATATGAAAGTATTAGCTTCTATTGATGAACAGAAGAGTTTATATCAGCACTACAGCCGTTCACCCTTTACTGAATCTCTGCGGTCTTTAGCACTAAATCTAAACTTCTTGGGCTCTAGTAGCAATGTGAAAACATTTGCTTTTACCTCAGCCAGTCATGGTGAAGGGAAGACTACTATAACCTATAACTTAGGATTAATGCTAGCAGATTTGGGCCAGCGGGTACTTGTCGTCGATGCCGATATGTATAAGCCTACTATACATCAGCTCTGCCAACAATGCAATGCATTTGGGCTAAGTACAGCGCTCGCTACAAACCACCCTTGGCGTGAAATGATTCATTCAGGTAGTTCTGATAACCTAGATGTGATGACCTCTGGTCCACCGGCTCAAAATCCGCTAGCTTTGTTGGTTTCTGACAAAATGAAAAAGCTACTAGATGAATGGAGGCAAGCCTACGATTATGTATTATTAGATACTTCACCTGTTCTAGGTTTTACTGAGGCACAAAGCATTGCCTCCACAGTAGATGGAGTGGTATTAGTTGTGGCTATTGAAGTCTCGACCCGTCCGGCTATTACTCGTGCTATGGAGATTCTCTCAAAAAGTCAGTATAAGTGTAATATTGTCGGGTTTGTGGGCAACCTTTTAAAAGAAAATGACAAAAGATTCTACCAGTCTGACTCTTCGGATTACGGTGAATTAATTCTTGATGCCATTAGGAATCATCCTATTATACACGGTAAAGGTCTGATTTGGCGTGTTCAGGGGATTTGGCATAACCTCAGGCGTTTTCGCTAGTTTCGATGCTCCTGATTGCTTAATTTTTTAATTTTTAATACTTATTTGTTACTTTTTAATCAGATAATCGTCATTTAATTGGCATGTCTCTTTTGCAAATTGAATGCACATTAGGTTCTCACATTATTTATTACTTTTTCACAGAGATTGAATATTACTTCTCAGTTTGACAAAGTTTGAGACAATAGGTTAGAGTTTAAGTCTTAAAATAGATAAAAGCATAATTGTTAAAGCTAGACCAAGCGTTTATGCCATTAGCGGCATTTATCTCTTTTCTCTATTACTTAATTCGGCCACTCACCTTCTCTGTAATCAATACTGCTTAGAGCTTAACCGAACCGTATTGGCGTAAGTCCTGTATTTAATTAACCAGTGATTGAGCGCTCTGCTCTGGCTATGCTCCTTGCGTAAATCCGAGCTGTTAAGTATTATGACGGCGTGGGACGTGCCCATTACCACGGCGCGTCGTCATAGCGCAGGAGAGGACCGTGAGATGATGGAACACTTGAGCAGGCGCATTGGCAAGATGATCTTCTGGGCAGTGAGCGTGGCGTGTACGCTAAAGCTGGTGGCGGCGCTCATGGCCCCGCATCCAGCCATGAGTAGCGGTGTCACATTGCCCCCCCCAACCGAATGGGCAGCACCAACCGGCGCACCGACCGCGCCTGGTAACCCCTTCCCCCTCGCCTTGGCGGCTCCATCCAAGGCTATCGACCCAAGTGCGCCCGTGATTTCGGGCTGGAACGACACCGCTAAGCCCAATGAGAGTTTTTCGTTGTCCGGAATACGCTTCACCATGCGGGCTAGCGCCGACGCTGGCAGCGACACCACGGTCTGGCTGTGGGCGGACACCCCCGACGGTGGAGTGCTTACGCAGGCCGCTATCTGGAAGGTCAGTGAGTCGAGCCTGACCGCTGTGGTGCCCAACTATATCCCTTTCGGGACCTACCTGGTCTGGGTGGAGAACCGTGCAGGCGCTAGCGCCCCGATCTGCCTTAACCGTGCCACGCCTACTTGGCTCGGGCCGCTGGGCAAGACCGTCGCGCCCGGTGGGATTAAGCGCATCTTTGGCAAAAACCTGTCCACGGGGCACAGCACCACCACCTCATATGTCTATTTCCAGCCAGCCGCAGGTGGGGCACTCACGCCGGTGCCGGTCACGTCAGTGGAGCCGTATGCGGTGGAGTTCGTTGTCCCCGCCAGCACTTCGACGGGTGACTACAAGGTCTATCTGCACAACGGCCACGGCGGGCGCTATGGCTGGGGTACGCCCCTGGACCTGACGGTGGCCACACCCTGGGTTCGGGGCAGCGCTGAGATCGCCGTGCCCCCGTCCGGCGGGGACGACACGGCGGCGCTCCAGCACGCCATCGACACCCAACACGACCTGACCACTGGCGGCACAGTCAGCCTGGCGCCTGGCACTTACATGCTCTCTCGGCAGCTCAACATCTTGAGCAACGTGCGGCTGGTAGGTGCCAGCAAAGACACGACAACGATCGCGCTCCGCTTATCTGAAAAGGACGATACTGGGATCATGATCTTGGGCGCTCATACCGTCCTGGAAAACCTTACCCTTCATCAAGCCCAGAGTGGCGGGCAGCCGAAGTATGGGCCAATTAAAACGAACTTTCCTGGACCTTATGACGATCTGCAGTTGGTGAACATCCGCGTGAGCGCGGACCCCAAGACCGCTGGCGGCAGCATCGATGTGCGGGCCACGCGGGGTGAGGTAGTTGGTTGTGAGTTTTCTCGCCTGTTGAAGACCTCTGGCAGCGATATTTGGGTGCACAATAACACGTTCCACGGCGGACCCTATGGGGGCCCTAATGTTGACGAGACCGAGGCCGCGACCTACACCGACGGCAATAACCTGGTTCTGGAACGCAATTATGTCCAAACTGACTGGCCGGTCGGCCCCAACGATAGCCGCAACTACCTAGACTTTGTTGCCGCCAACGACCTGCAGTACCGGGTCTGGGCGAAACGGCTGTTCTATACTGTGCCCCAGTATGGCTCAGTGGAGCGGTCGTACATCGGTTGGAATACGACGACTGACGTGGCGGTCGATGATAACAGGGGAGAGATGATCCTCTTCCATGGTGCCCGAAGCAAGTGGTACGCCCAAGTCTCCTCCGCCAGCGGGACTACACTGACCATACGCACTGACGGCCTGGTCGATAACCAAGTGCGGGGGGTGGACGGCGTGGGGGCGGCTACGTCGGTTCCCAACAACCTCGTCTATGGGTTGTTGGATCATCAAGGCTACGTAGTGATCGTAGGCGGTACCGGTGTCGGGCAGGCGCGCCAAGTTGTGAGCCACACGGCCACCACAATCACCGTGGACAGCCCCTGGCGGATCCAACCGGCTGCAGACAGTAAGATCGTGCTAACATTCTTATCGCGCAACCATATCGTTTACAAGAATGACTTGAATGCATTCCCCATCAGCTACAAACTGACTTACTCCGCCAGCAATGGCGTCGATTTTGACGGAAACAACTGGGAATCGGTCGCTGAGGGCAACACCTCGCGCCGCACCTACAGCGCTGATCTGATCGGCGGCTCCGCGACCGGACCCTCGTACTGGAACGAGCTGCGGGATGAGCAGGCATATGATACGTATCACTTGGGCCTCCATTTTGTGGCCTGGCCGTCGGGTACTAACTCCGATGTGCTCGGCCCGGTGCTCCTGGGCACAATGGTTCATGGGGGGACTGTCACGATGCAGGCGTCCCAAAGGCCAAGTACGGGTCCGCTCGGACTGATCAATACTGAGGCTTCGGCAAATACGGGCCAAAACAGCATCCTGGGGAGCGCCGTCGAAGATATAACCGGGAGCGGCTCCAAGGTCGGTCTTGTGGTGGCCCCGTGGACGCAGGTGCTGTTCCGCCACAATACCCTGAGGGTTGCCAATAATGCCGGGATCGCAGGTCCGCCCAAACCGGTCTCGGTCGGCCCGCATGCCGCTCCGATTCTGTTGGAAAACAGCTATAATGGTGGCACGCCGACCTACTACCAGGACTCCGGCGGCACGCTCACGGAGCAGCCAGTAGCTCTGTATCGGGTGGTTCATGTCTATGGACAGGTGGGGCAAGAGGTGGACGACCTGACGATCCCGATCGCTAATGCTGGAAGTGCGCCCATGCGGTGGAGCGTGCGATCGCCCGATGAGTGGCTCACAGCTTTGGTCGCCTCTGCCGGGACGGTAGCGCCGGAGGCGGCAACTGGTCAGTTGCTGATTAAGATCAACACGACGGGGATGGCAGGCGGGACGCACTGGGGGATACTGCGCGTGACGACGGCGAGCGGCCAAGGTGTATCTGTGGGTGTCAAGCTGGAGCTTAAGAACCCAGATGGGGTATAGGTGCCGATAGTATAGCGGCCTAGACGCATGGAGATCAGGCTCAAGCTTACTAAACAGATAAAACGGCGCTCACTTTAGCAAATCTAGACTGTTTCACTTTAGGCTACTGAAATATTCTGGTAAAGGTTTTCTGTTGATAATGGCTCTATAAACTTGTATCAGCTTTTCTGCTGAGCGATCCCACGTGTAGTTCTGGAAAATAAACTCACGGGCGCGATCGCCCATTGCTTTGGCGAGCTTCGGATGACTCAAGCACTGAATTAAGGCATCAGCAATGGCATCGGCATCGACCTCAACTACGTGGGCCGCTTTAGCCGTTGCCGCTTCAGGGAAATTGCAACCAGTGGTGATGACACAGGGCAGTCCTGAAGCCATGCCTTCTAAGACCGACATACTGAAGCCTTCCGAGTAAGAAGGGGCAACATACAAATTAGCTGCAGCAAGAGCAGCTTGTTTCAATGAACCTGTGAGCATGCCTGTGAAGGTAACAGCATCTAGGCATCCTGCTCGTCCAAAGTAGCTCTGAGCTGTGGTAATAAATCCGATACTATCTGGGCCTGCTACAACTAAATGGGTCTGAGGAAACTGGTCGTGAACTTTCGCAAAGGCAGGAGCGAGTAAGTCTAGACCTTTTTTAGGGTCAATGCGACCGAGAAACAGAATCAAAGTTTTGTTTCGTGTAGAAGGAAATTGCTGATAGAAAACTTCTGGGTATGGCAGGGTTTCAAATTCTTGGCGATAAATACCATTAGGAACAACAACAGGATGCTTAAATCCAAGAGACTTGACATTATTTGCTTCAGAATTGGCAAGAACATGGATAGCACTAGCCTGTTGGAGGGTAGGCTTTTCAAACAGATTGTAGTAGAGCCGCTTCTTCCAGGCTTTGTACGATAGGGCCCAAGGCTCTAGCATTCCATGGGGAGTCATAACATAGGGAATCTGGCGCACTTTGCAAACCGAGTGAGCTAGTAAAACAAGTGGGGCGAAAACGGTATTTGTATGAACTAGGTCATAATCAACAACATGATTAATTAGCCAAGTAGCTAAAGTCAGGCTGATAATAAAATCATTCCGGTGCCAGCAAGCAAAATACTTAATTCTATAATGTTCTTCATTTATCCAGACATTTAGAGGAATGTCTAACTTTCCAGAACTATCAGCATTTGTTGTAATGATATCAATGCTAATACCACGACTACTAATTCCTTGGGCTAGCTCTGTTACAACCTTGGAAGTTCCACCATAATTGGAGCTAACGTAAGGAGTAAAAATCAAAGTTTTCATTGGATAGCAACTAAAACTTATTAAGGGTAATATCAATTGCCTTCAAGAGACCATCAGCAAACTTTTGGGTGCCATAATTAGCTACAATCTTTTGACTTAACTGTCCCATTTTGGTTCGTGAGTCTAAATTGAGTCGATGTATGGCTAATAGGGTGCGTGTTATATCTTGCCTACTTTCTGGATCAAATAGCAGGCCATTTTGACCATCGTGAACGAGTTCATTACAGGCTCCTACCGTGCGGCTACATAGGACTGGCAGTCCAGCGGCACAAGCTTCGTTCACCACTAATCCCCATTGCTCTTGCAGAGCGGGATGCACAAAGGCATTAGCTAATCCATACCAATCTCCGAGCGCCTGGTAAGTGATAAAACCAGGCAAATGGACGCACTCTTTCAATTCTTTTTCGAGAATGAGATTGCGGATAGAGGGTTCTTCTTCTCCACTACCACAAATTACGAGATCCCATGCTTTATCGTCTCCAATTTGTTGGCGATAAGCAGCAAAGGCTTCTACCATACGGAACACATTTTTTCGTTTGAGCAACCGGGTAACGACGAGGAAATAGGGTCGTGAAGGGATCTCTGGTTGGCGAAGCTTTGCTGGAAAGGGATCAAGCCTTGCAGCCTCGGCACGCTGCGCGAAATAGTCATTATCGACCACATCGTAGCCAAGAAAAATCCGCTCACCAGGAAAGCCTAACTTGATCAGGTAGTCGCGGTGCAGTTCACCACCCACAAGCGCAGCATCATACTTTTTGACGTAAAGCCAAGATTTCAGCTGCTCCTTCCACCAATGCCGCCTTTCGTCATCCCATTTACTATCGCTCATTAGGATTGCTGGAATATGGTTGCGCTTACACCAAGAAAGCGCTGCACGAGATATGGGAAATCCCCAGCCAGGGATAACAACGATATTCGGTTGTAGAGTGTCTAGACAAGAAGGCAGTAAAGAGACGGCACGGTTTTCTGTATAACGAGGTGTGGTAGCTTTAGGCAACAGTGTTATCAGAGGAAATGTAATTTCACGTTCTATGTCCCCCCAGGGATGTTCTAGGGTATTGTCTGTAACTTGAACTGCGGTAAAACTCCAGCCTTTTTGCAAACATGCAATGTAGGCAGCACGCAGTCGAGCAGCGTGATAGGCTCCAATATTGATGAAGATAACAACGATATGCATTGACTCAGCACCTAAGCTATACCCAGAGCAGCTACGGTTTCCCTAGCCATCCGCTCTGAAGAAAAGTATTTCTGAAAATCTTGCTCTCCATTTCTAGCTTGCTGCTTCAGCAAAGAAAGTTTATTAATGGATTCTATTAATGCGTGACCGACTGATTCAGGACTAGCATTAGTCACAATACTTACCCATGAGGCACGTTCAGCTACATCAGATGCGCCATTAAAATTAGTAACTACAGTAGGCACTCCTCTCCCCACTGCTTCTATCAGTGCCAGCGGTAGGCCCTCGAAATGACTAGTCATGGCATAAATATCTAACACAGATAAGTATGTCTCTGGATGGTGCTGCCAACCTGTAATATGCCATCTATTTTCTGGAGCAGCATTACGCAATTTTTTTGACAACTCATCGCGTTCTGGACCATCGCCTATCAGTAATAACCGACTAGAGATACCCTGGCGTATAGTCCATAGCCATGCATCTACCAATAATTGGAGATTTTTCTGGGGCACGAACTGACCTGAGAATCCAATAATTGGTAAGCGCTCTACCCAATTGGTAGGAAGAGATGGATGAGATGGAGCGATATCTGGAAACAGACAGCCATAATTAACTACCTTGGTCTGATGTGGATAGCTGTAGTAGTTTTCAAACTCTTTTTGGCTACCTTTCGAAACCAGAATTAGAGAGTATGGATGTTTTTCATACCACCTATGAAGCAATTTGCCTCGAAATCTCCCCAAAGGGCGTTGATGCTTACCTGCTGTCATAGGCATATGCATGGTGCCACCAACAGGAGCAACGTTTGACATAAGGGCACCAGCCAGATAATCTAGCCCATCCTCGTCATATTGTTGGTTGACTAAAATGGCATCAGGGGCAATCTGTCTGCATGCCTTAGCCACTTCTAGCTGTTGATTCCTATCTAATATGGATTGCACAAATCGCAAAGGTCGAGACCGCAATCCCAGGAGATTTTTACGGTGTACCTGCGCCCTCTCAGCGGTAAGTACGTTGGCCCAATTATCCATATAACTAATAGTCGAGAGCAATACATGCACCTCACAGCCAAGTAAGCATAAACCCTGAGTAAGATATACTAAGTACCGCTCCCCACCACCTCGCTCACTAGAATTAGAGCTAATCAGAAGCAGACGCTTGCTCATATTATTCATCTTTTCTCACGCTATTTGGCCGGATGATGAACGCGATCTGATGGGTAAAATCTTAATTTCAACTCTGACCTTTTAATCCAGAGGAATAAGAAGCATGGCCAGAAAGCCATACCAATCCAGGCATAAATTCCAGCTAAGTCTCCACCACGCATAAGCGGGATTAGGATAGCACAGAGGATGGCACGGACAAGGAGACTAGCGAAGGGTTTAAGCCGCGTACTATAACTAACAATAGCTGCCCAAGTTGCTCCGTAGAGTAGTGATAAAAAGACAATACCTATAATGCCACCCTCAATGTAGAACGAGCCAAATAAACTTGGGGTAAATTCTATGGTAGTTCCTTTGTCGGGGTCGCTTAAGCCAAATTCAACCAAATAGCTTCCCCCAGCAGGTTTTTCATGCCACAAAGCTCTGGGAATAGGACGCATCAGAATTTCTAAGTGCTCCATACCCCAACGAAAATCTAAATATTGGGGGTATATATTTTGTATCAGCGCGAAACTATCAACCATATTAATATCTTCTGCGCTTAAGGCGCGTTCCCAGGCCGCTTGATTCAAATCATTACCTGTTAAGTCGGGGGTGCGCATGGCACCGGACAAGGCAAACACGCTGATGCCCAAGACAGCAAGGCTAGCTAGAATAACTAGGCGAGTTTTCGGTCGATAGGAAGAAGATATGATGACTGCACTAGCCATAGCCCATCCTAAAAATTGGAAGCGTCCGCGAGGGTTGAAGGTGAGATAAGCCACACCGATCAGAATTGCGGCCGCAGCAATTTTTGTTGGCTGTGAAGGAAGTCCACCAAATTTCCATAGGCAAAGGATTAGCGTAGCAATTCCCATTAGAACAAGGGGAAATAACTGTAAGTAACCACTAACCTCGAAGGCTAATGAAAGTCCCGCCTCTGCTTGGGCGTTTACCTTGGCGTGGACAGCTACTACTACTGGTAGGCAAAACAAGCCGAAGAGGATGACTTTAGGGCGTAGCCATTCCAGCAAACGATAATCACTAGTCGGGACTATGACCGGGATGATTTGCCTCTGTCGCAACATATAAGTTGCCAGTAAGCAGATTTGACTAAATACCATGTATACTAAGGCTCGAAAACCAGTATCATTTGTGATAGGTTCAAGCCCAAAATAACTCAGGTCTAACCACTCACTGAAACCGCTAGTGACTGCCCAGTATCGGTAGGAGGCGAAGTAAAACATTAAGCCACTGATAAGCAGCGGGATTTCATCATTTCGCCTCAGCAACCAACTTCCGCTCAGAACGAGCAGGGCGAGTTGAGTGAAGGCTAGCTCTGGGAATTCAAACAACGTCATAGGGTAGCGTTGAACTCATAATTGCGATAGCCAGTCCTCAAAGGTCTGAGCGCGGATTGACCAGGTGTTCTGCCGAGCAAACTCTAATTGCTTTAAACGTTTCTCGTCAGCTTCTGGCTTTTCTGCCACTGCCAGCTGAGTGTGGATGTGGGCGATCGCTTCTGACGGCGAATGGAAAATGGTAATCCACTCAGGATATAGACGACACTCTGGTATATCAGTACTCAGTATTGAGCGAACACTGGCGATGCCGTCCATGATTTTGGTCGGGCAGGCTGCTTGGTTGAAAGGATGAGTGACTGTATAGGGAATCCAATTCACGGCAAAAGACCAGTAGTACTGTGCCACCTGAGCTTGAGGCACTTGACCAATGTGGCGAACATTCGGTAATGCCAGCACCACTTCACGGTCTAGTTGCCAATCTGATCCGCTGAATCCGCAAGCATTGTCATCTAAGCCGCCCACAAAAACAAATGTTATGTCTGGGCAAGCCTGGGCTACTTGGTAAATTAATCGCCAGTCCATACGGTCGATTAAGTTGCCGACATAACCAACCGTCATTGGCTCTGGTGGTTTTTCTGGCTGCGGGTTTAGGTAGGAATCTACAACTCCTAACGGATAGTGATGAATACACTCAGCTTTTTTCGGGTAGCGCTTCTGGAAAGTTTCGACCTGGAATTGGGAAAGGCAGAGGGTGATAGTGGCCCTTTCGATCAACTCTCCTTCCAGCTCCAAAGTTCTCTGTTTACGGTCAGGCTGATAAAGTACATAGTCATCCAAATTGTAGTATATCAGCCTCTCTTGGGGTACATTGCGTACCCAAGGAGCCAGGTAAGGATAAGGAGCTACCACCCAGGGATGTTCGCCGGAGGTTTTCTGAAGTTGATGGCACCAGCGTTGGATTTGCCTTTGCAAGTAGGGTCGAAACAGCCTCTCCAACCGCCCAGCATAACCAGGGGGGAGTACTTGCATTGACTTTGTTAACAGGGATGGCGGGGTGGCGTTGGGCCAGGTAGGGCTCAGACGACGATAGGTCAACCAATCATAGAAGCGGGTAGCGTGGGTAGGGTAGAATTTCGCCAGAGCTTCTGCCAGGGCATAAACCCAAGGAGTGTTAGCAGAGAGAAAGAGAAAGCTGAGTTGGCCCATACAACTTAAGAAACTATAAACCGCGAAGGTCACGTACCCAGTAGCCGAGGCGAGGCGATCGCCCAACAAATTCTCTAATTGCCGAACGTACTGAGGGGGGCAACAGCTGAAACCGACGGACTGGAGGTCTATAAGCTGTTGGTCGCTGATCCTTTTTACTCCTTTCAATTGGCGGCAGCGTGGAGATGTGATTTATCAGGGATTCGTAGCCTTTCCACATCACTGCTTCATCAAAGTTGGTGCGTGCGTGTTCAATCACAGCAGCACTAAAAGCGTGATAATTGTTACAGGCTTGCAGAACTTGACGAGCTAAGGCAGGTGCGTTGCCTAACGGTGCAAACAGTCCTGTTTTATTCGCCGTGACTATTTCTTTTGTGCCGGTGTCAATATCCCAGGCAACTGGCACACATCCCATACTCATAGCTTCAATCGTGGTCATACCAAATGGCTCAACACGACTCAGCATCAGCAAAACTTTAGCTGATGCTGCCGTTGAGAATATCAGGTCACGTTTGACGCGACCATAAACGTGAATCTGTTCAGAATTAGGCAGCTGGTCAATCCTAGATCTAAACTTTGGTTCTACACTACCAAACCAGTGCAGCTTTCCAGAAAACTCAACTTGAACCAGATGTTTCCATAGCTTGAGGATATCAAAGGCTCCCTTGAAAGGATTATCACCACCCAAAAAAATCAGTTCATCTTTTCGCAGATCATTTGGTTTAGGTTCTTCAGGGAAGACACAGCCATTCAGAATCACGGAAAGTTTTATTGTTTTTTTTAAGCGGTGTTGGAACTGACTAGCTACAGTCTCAGATACAGCAACTATGGCCTCTAAATTCTCTTCTTCGCTGAGGGCTGTACGCCAGTACTGAGGGGCCGTGTCATGGACGACGTAAACACATTTGAGGCTAGGGGGCAAATAGGGAATAACAGCATCTGCTTGCTCGCAGTCATTTAGAAACAGCACATCCTGTGGATTTGACTCTAGCCATTTCAGCACGGCGGCTGGTGCTTCTTGTGCTGAGTCACTCAACCCCAAAGACGAAAATCGAAAAGCGTAGCTAGTATCTATCCAGCCAGTTGGTGGAAGGAGCATGAGCAGAGTTGTCTCATTTTCAGCCTTGGCAGCTTGCCTACAACAAGACAAAGCTACAGAGGCTACGCCACCACCTCGATCATCAGAAATTAACCAACAAAGTTTCATCTCGAATTACAGTTGATAATTGATACGCGCACACACTTTTTGGAATAATTAGTTAAGTTGTATTGCATTCGTTTTCTAGTTTAGAATTCTAAATATCTTTTTTTTGTACTATAGCTAAGTTGGGGCAATAGCCCCACAGAGAATACTTATCTACTTGAGCCAGAATAAGGCGACAAGCTAAATTAGTGCCAGGGAAATCATCAACATCATGCAGGGCGATCAATCCACCTGGCTTAAGTAGCGATTCCCAGGCAAAAAAGTCAAACCAGGTGTTGGAAAAGTCATGGACAGCATCAATAAAAACTAGGCTAAAGGATTTATTTTGAAGCAGCTTGAATGCACGACCCGAAGTTTCCCGCAAAAACTGAGTATTGGACAAGGACTGAATTCTCTGATTAAACATGGCTAAATCAGACTCCCAGCCACCATATCCAATATATGGGTCAACAGCGTGCACTAAGCGGTTGGTTGCTAGTGCTAACTGCCTAGTTGTTACTCCTCTATAACTACCAATTTCTGCTATAGGCTCAGTGAAAGAATCTGTGGCAGCAACGGCGATATTTAACAGTTTTGCTTGATTGGAAGTTACAGCCGTGTCTGGTAAAGAGCTACCGCGATCTGCAAAGGAATATACTGGTTGAAAGTGAGCGATTTGAGTTGATATAGGTTTTTGGGTTATTCGACCGTAATAATCTAGTAGGCGGCTGTATGCAGTCCAGATCAAGCGATATGGATGCAGTTTAGACTGTTTTTTAAACTCAAATGGATCTAGTGGAATTGTTTTGCTCATAATATTTGTAGCTGATATGTCTGCCCCTTACCCTGCTATTTTTGTAAGAGGTCTAATGGATTCGATAAACAGGTATAGGCCGTCCTGCACAGACCGCTGAGGACTGAAGCTTAAAAGTGAGGATATTTTTGAAATATCCGCCTGCGAATGCTGAATGTCCCCTGGACGATGAGACGCAAATCTAGTTTCTGATTTCCATTCAGGAAAGCAAGCTTTTAGTATATTAACAAGCTGGAGGATAGAAGTTGGTTTTCCTGTGCCTAAGTTACAAATTGAACATGAGCCAGAAGCAAGGGGCGTAGTTAAAGCTTTGGCAAAGGCGATCGCCACGTCTTTGACATAAATGAAGTCTCGTGTTTGAGTACCATCTCCATAAATTGTAATGGGTAGACCTGACTGCATCGCCTTAACAAATATGGAAATCACACCAGAATATTGTGAGTTAGGTACTTGTCGAGGACCAAACACATTAAACATGCGTAATGCCACAAATGAAAAACATAGTTGTTGGGCAAACAAACTAGCATATTGCTCACTTACCAATTTTTGT
Organism: uncultured bacterium; assembly: GCA_964250845.1. Classification (GTDB taxonomy): domain Bacteria; phylum Cyanobacteriota; class Cyanobacteriia; order Cyanobacteriales; family Chroococcidiopsidaceae; genus CAXUIG01. The sequence goes on from CAXUIG010000027.1 coordinate 21,398, forward strand.
AACCCATAAGGAGAAATAGGACAAGTCTCTTGAGCTTCTGAGATTGGTAGATGTGTTTGTGTTCCATATACAGCCGCAGAGCTAGCAAAAACTAGCCTGGGTATATTTAAGGCTTTGCAGAGTTGGAGCACGGCAATCATTGCAGAAAGATTGTTATCATGCACTGTTAATGGCCGCAACCAAGATTCCATAACAGATGGGGTAGCTGCTAGATGAGCAATTCCATCAATCTGATCGGGAAAGTCTTCCGGCTGACACGTCAACACATCTCTTTGCAGTATTTTTAGACGAGGATGAGTGGGCAGGTTTTGTAAGCTACCTGTACTCAAGTTGTCGATTACCGTTACCCTGTGACCTTCTGATAAAAGCTGTTCAGTAACATGAGAGCCAATAAAACCTGCTCCGCCGGTGACGATAAAATGCATGATTCTGAAGTTCTAAATAGGATTTAAATTTTTAGATGTATACTGCCACGACCTTAGCGTTACCTGGTCAAACCATAATCTTGCTAGTGAGTCCGTAGCCAACGGCGAGTCGGGATAGGTAATGTCCTCCGCACTATCAGCTTCAATAATCCTTTTATCTGCCTCACCAAAAGAAGTTGTAAAAAAAGTTCTGACAAAAGTTTTGACAGACGGTATAAGGTTGGATGATGATACGGCCATAGCGCCTTTTGAAGAGCTTGCCAAACCTCGGTGTTCTTGAACCCTTGTTTAGATAAATAATCCGCTAGCCAATTCAAGAAAGTTAGACGGGCTGGATTTGGTTCTGAAAAATTGAATTGTCCTGTTTTCTGGGCCACATAACAGTTGGAATCCGAATGCTGTCGATACTTGTCCCAACACCCACTCTCAACAAACACTGGTGCCTTGAGACAAAGCTTGGCGAAAAAGGCTTGGTCCTCGTAAATACTCCGGAAGGACTCTTCGAATCCACCTATACTTTCTATTACCTCACGTCTTATAAGGACACCACAGGTGGTTGGTGTTTCCATACCTTTTTTTGTTCGCAAGATGAGAGTCAACAGCTTTGGCGGCTTTACCAGCGTATCCGACCGGACACCAAGTAATCGTTTACGATCGCGTTGCATATCTTCGGGATTGCCTGTCCAGCTGTACCACATCTGAGTAGGTCCATAGACCATGGCAGCTTCAGGCTGTGCCTCCAGGATTGCCATCTGCCGTTCCAATTTGGGCGGCAACCAAATGTCATCAGCGTCCAAGAAGGCAATGTACTCACCTTGAGCATTGCGGATGCCCAGATTTCGCGAAGCACTCATGCCTCGATTCTGGTGACCATCGTGTTCCAAGTAGCGCACCTTTCCAGGATATTTTTCAGCATACCCCTGTGCAACTTCAGTACTACCGTTGGTTGAGCCGTCGTCCACAAAGATTAGTTCCCAGTTATCATATGTCTGGGCAAACACGCTTTCTATGGCTTGATGGAAAAACTTTTCATCAGCGTTCAAGAAAATCATGATGCCAGTAACTAGTGGCTTGCTACTCATCGCATCTCCCTCTTATCAACCATGAAACCACTCCTCGATCCTACGAGCGAACTCTTCCCCATCCCAATCCTCGACTACGAAACGGGGTAGCTGAAAACAGTCGGAACGTCGCCAGACAACGTCGGCAGCAGTGGAGCAGGCGCAGGTAAATCCGGCTTCTCGAACGAGGGTGGTCGTCTGGCTTGTGTAATTGCCATGCGGATACGCGAAACTCTTCATCTGATGCCCCAACAACTCCTCCAGACTAGCTTTGCTTTGCTTGATTTCCTCTCTTTGTGAAGTCGCTGGGAGGGTTGAGAGAAACGGGTGTGTCACCGTGTGAGCGCCGATTTCGATCAATCCCCCTTGCTCTAGGGCAGACACTTCCGTTAGCGTCAAGGAGCGGTAGGTCGAACGGCTCACTGGCTCGGCACCAGCCCACACCACTAGTTCATCTAGTACCTGGCGTCGTTCGCCTTCTAGCATTGGGCGCAACAGTTGATAAAGTTCGCAGTACAGAGAATGGCGAATGCTGGGCTGATCTTTCCCCGAAGCACTCCAGTAGCGATGGCTCTGATAGACTTGTTCGCTGTAAACAGCCGATTCGTCTAACTTCCATTGGTAGGTGCTGCCGTTGAAGCTTAGACTAAGTGCTTCTGGTAATGTGCCAGGTTGCAGCAATAGCCTTTCGAGTTCATCCCACCAGAACTCACGCTCCTGCCCAATGTAGCCGCTGGTCACGAACACCGTTGCTGGAATGTCATAGCGCTCTAACAATGGTTTGGCGTTATGCAGATTATCGGCGTAACCATCATCAAAAGTCACCCCCACCTGCCGGTGTAAAGGCTCTCCATCTTGAAGAACCTGGGCTAATTGCTGTAACTTCACAGGGAAGCAGTGTTTTCGCAAAACTTCAAGGTGTTCGGCGAAGTGACGTGGCGTTACGCACAGTGACCATGGGTCTGAGCCTACTTCAGCCACGCGGTGGTAAAGCAAGATCAGCCCGCCTGGTGCGAGTCGGTTCCTGAGTCGCCGAGCAACCCGGCGCAATCTGCCGGTTCCGGGTATCCTCATGAATCCACCTCAGGTTTCACCGCCCTGACTGTGATTATGACTTCATAAGCGCGATCGCGGTAGTCAAGTTCTTCCCGGCGCAGTTCCTTCACCGCCAGCCCTTGCAGAAAGGCGGTCGCTGCCAGCACATTCCCATAAGTCTCGACCTTAACATTTGCTGTCGGGAATACCTCCTCAAACATCCGCCGTCCTGCTCGGGTGGTAAAACTCCAATACCAGTAATCGCCCCATTGGTCGTTAGCAAGCTGGCTGATCCCCGGAAATGTGGCCAACACGACTCCACCTGGCTTCAGAATGCGATATATCGTCTTGAGTGCTGCTCGCACATCGTAAATCAGGTGCAGCGTCTGTGTCAGAACAAAGCAGTCAAAGCTGTCGGATGGAATATGGTCGGCACAGGTTAGGTCTCCGACGATGGTCGCATTCGGGTTGCCCTCCACGACATGAAGCACATCGCTTTTAGTGACGCGATCGCCACCAAACTTCTGAGTGTAGGAGTTGTCGCCAATCTCGAGTACACGCCCTCGAATATCATCAGCCTGACGGGCTAGAAAGTTCTCAATGTAGTAGCGGTCAACAGGAAGACCCCGGTCGTAGCCGAACTCTGTGCTGATGGGTTTTACCCGTCTCAGGCTTCCGAATCTCACCCACCCCACCGGCGGCGAGCATCTATAAGCTTGAATTTGAGTCCCTAGCCAGCGGTAGACATCGACGGGCAATGTCTGCCTCGCTATCAGCTTCAATTGCTTTTTATCCATTCTCATACTAAAGTAGTATTGTTGCCAACAACGAGCATTTCATGTACTTTAAGGTCGAAAATTTCCTCCCATTTTTGGTGTGCTATTTCTGCACGAACGCGCAGGGCTTCGCGAAATTTTTGGTCTTCAATTAATTCAGAAGCTTGTCTTGTCGCCTCCTTCAAATCCAATTTGTTAAGTGGCAGGGCTAATCTTTCGTCTCCCCAAAAATGGCTCAATCCCTTTGCTTTCTGCGAGTAGTAAGCACCATCGAAAATGCAAATTGCAGGTACTCCTTGAGACAAAGCAAATGTGCAAAAATGGTATGAAACGCCTACTGCCGCATATGCATGCCCAAGTATGCCTTTTACGAGTGCCGCAGTAAGCTCCTCAGGCCTGTCCAAGACTTGAATGTGATCCTTGGCAACAGCTTCAGAAAGCCGGTGTCCAGCGACAATGTCGCTGTCATACATGTCCAAGGCAATGGGAACTACCACGATTGGTAGATCATATCGTCGCGATAGATTGGACATAAGACCAGCAATTTGTTGTATATATTCTGCGTGAGACGGAGCGTAGCTTCCGACTCGCACATTTACAGCCAGAAACTTCCCAGGGGATAAATGAAAGCGGGACAAAAAGGATTTAACTGGATCTGAGTCAGCTGCGGGCAGGCCGAAAGAGTCATCTCCCATTACTGCGAAACGATTAGAGGCTAGGTTCGCTTGCTTACAAAAAAGTAAGGAATCAGTCGGTTCACGCAAACCCATAAATTCGGCTTTTTGCAATGCTCTTTGCAATAAGTTTTTTGTCAACCGAGATTGGAGCGGGCCAATTTGTTGTCCGGTGAAGATGACTGGCTTTCCCTGCGATGCAAACGTGTGAACCAAACAGCAATAGTACCACGTGTCGAGCAGAAAAATATCCGTAAAGCCTCCCATGCCTACAACATGCATGGCATCATACTCACTACACCAACTCCCCAGTGTAGTGCTATCTGGGCCATAGCCAACTCGGATATCGCTAGGATTTATATCACGGTCGAACATGGCGTGAAACCAACGTATCTCTATGGCCTTGAGTTTGCTCTCATATCGGTGGAAATATGGAATTCGCTTTAAAAACGAAACACGCGCGATTAGGTCTTGTGAGCGCATCGCAACTCGACTGACATTATTCCATTCCCATATTTCCTTTGGCAACGAGCCATTGTCTTGAACGCAGAGTCTCACGCCTTTAGCTGTATGGAGCAAACGGCGAACCACACCCTCAATCATTGCCATATCGCCAAGATTGTTGCCTGCGGAATGATTAACCAGAATCTTCATTAGTGCCTATCCCGTCATCATATAAAGTCATTATCAGGCCAGCACTTATATCATGTCTGGCTAATCACTTGCGATTAAAAACTCCCCGCGTCCCTGCGTCTCCCCATCTCCGCGCCATTATTATCGTAAGTATTTAGGCGAACCTGATATTACTTAGCTTGCACCCATGTCTTTAGAGCTACTGAAAAATATTTTAGCAGATAATCTGTATATAAATTAAGTTTCATTTGGGTAATCTTAAGTAGGTAGCGTCCAACGTTGCGGGAAGCAGGCGCTACTATAGAGAGAATCCTTGGTCACGAGGCGACTTCGCAAGTGCCCCTGCTCTACGTCAAAGACTGCGGCACCTTCAATATGATCTTGCAACTCATTATTAGTTTGGATGGCAACGTTTATCCAGTAATGGCCAGGCTTCAGGAACAGCTCGTCCAGTTCGCAAAGGAACTTAGGACCGAGTTGAGGATTACGCAAGTCTTCGCTACTATGCATAGCACTTTCGAAGCTGACCACAACTCCACCATACTGATCGTAGATTGTAAATGTAATTGAAGTCCCAGGTAGGATGTCGGTAAGTTGAAAGATAAAACAGGTTGGACTCCCCGTGCTCAAGGTGCTTGAGGGATACTCTCCCCCGGTGGAAATGTCCACCTGAGTAAGCTTCACCTCTCCCTTGCCTCTCCGGTCGGTTCGTTGTGAAAGGTTTTGCGATGCTGTTTGTTCTAGGGTTTTAAGATAATTTGCAATAGTCTTGGTCACGTTATCCTTCATGACCACAGTACCGTTTTTTAGGAGCAAACCACTATGACATAATGCCTGCACTGGACCCAGATTATGACTCACAAACAACACCGTCCGCCCTTCCTTTGCGGCTACATCCCCTATTTTCCCCAGGCACTTTCTCTGAAATGCGGCATCTCCAACGGCCAGCACTTCATCCACAATCAAAATCTCTGGCTCTACATGTGCTGCGACAGCAAAGGCAAGACGCACGTACATTCCCGATGAATAACGTTTGACCGGAGTATCTAAAAACTTCTCAACTTCAGCAAAAGCTACAATTTCATCAAACTTCTTTTTAAGGTCGGCCTGGCTCATCCCTAGAATGGCACCGTTGAGATAGATGTTTTCACGCCCAGTCAATTCTGGGTGAAAGCCCGTTCCTACTTCTAAAAGACTTGCCACTCGCCCCTTGATAGAAAGCCACCCAGTGGTGGGTTCAGTGATGCGGCTCAAAATCTTTAATAACGTCGATTTACCTGCCCCATTGCGACCGATGATGGCGATCGCCTCACCTTGCTTGACTTCGAAGGAAACGTCTTTGAGTGCCCAAAACTCTTTGGAGGAGCGGTCTAGGGTAGTTGGCTGTGAAGGACTCAGCAGTTTGCGGCTGAGAGATTTGGCTCCATCAGTGATCTTGTCTCGCAGGGTTGTATATCGTCCCTGCTTTTGATAACCAATCGCATATTTCTTGCCTAGGTTCTCCACCTTAATTGCTATATCAGACACACTCTTAGGTTCCTACTTAGATGACATCGGCAAACCTGCATTCCTTTTTACTCCGCATACCGCCACAAATCTTGCCAATACTGGCTTTCCGTGTGACCCTCCTTAATCAACAATTTTGTTGTACTGGCATAAGCCATAGCCACAAACGATTCACCCTCACTATTTTGCGGGGCTAGGTGATGGCTGAAAGCTTGCTTTAAGCGAGCATAACTAACTTTAGCACCCTCTACAAGGGTAACTCGAATGATCGGATTACTTAGTTTTACACCCTGTATATTTTAATATACCCTAACCTCTTAAGCTTAGCAATCCCTCTAGCCACGCTTGACGCTGCGGAGTAACCTTATAAATAGGTTAGATGCGCTCATAACCTGCGTCTGGTCAGTTTGAGACTCGGTTGAAAGCTGAGTTTGGCTAGATCAACTCCACAAGCTACAACTTCATCAATTTCTGTGAAGCTTTCGGTAACCTGCAAAATTTGCAGAAATCTATGGTAGCCTTTTGATTCTATCAACGATACTGATGAGGGCAACCATCCCCTCCGACCGCTAATAATACTGGCGCTTATACTGAGCATTTCACGTTATTTGCAAGGTTGACCACCACCCCAACCAGATTACACGTCCATTGACTCTGGGCGAGAATCGCCCTAGCACAAGCGATCGCCGGACGAGTCGAAACTCCAACAGCGACAACTAAAACCACTGCCTCTACTTTGGAGGCAATGCTTGGGGCATCTGTTAGCCCTATGACATACGGAGTATCTAACAACACATAATCATAGGCTTCCCTCCATTCATCTAAGAGCTTTTTCATTTTATCAAAAACCCACAAAGCGATCAAATTTTTAGCTGCTGGTGGTCCAGAGGTCATCACATCCAGCATCTTAGAACCATCTGAATGGATCATTTCACGCCAAGGGGAATTGGTAGCAAGCGCTGTACTTAGCCCAAAGGCATTGGTTTTTTGCAAGAGTCTCTGCCTCCCGAGCCTGTTGCTCAACAGATTCCTGGCTTTGTGAAACTGCAACAGCATAAGAGTCAGGATCAGCAATGCCATAGCGTTTACGAAAATCTTTGCTCGCTGAGGAAGACTCCTTGAGTGCCGCTTTAGCTTCGGGTAGTTTTGCTACAATCAGGCGGATGGCGTTAGTAGCTCGCGATCGCTTCCGCTCCGAGCTATAGTTTACGTAAGTCGGCCCTAAAACTTCCAGCACTGCCTTGACTCTCTTTGGGTCAGTATCTGTGTAAGACACGGTCAGAGCAACAGTCTTCTGATCCTGACGGATGGATAGGTTCCCTAGCACTTCGTCCGCCGAGAGATTTTTGTAGGGGGCGTTAAGTTCGCTAAGCGCCCTGCTCACCAAGGGTCGGCTCTTGAGAATCTGAATTTCGGTCAGTAGCTCTTTATCACTTTCATCAATAGATGCATTTGAGCCATTGTTTACGCCCGTTGTCGGAACGACAGGAACAGAAATATGATTATTAACCAAAATCAAGGTTTCAGACTGGTATGTAGGGGTCTTTGTGAAAGTAAGAAAGCTACCCCAGCAAAAACTGTCACGCTGACTGCGCTCGCTAGTGCCCAGCGCCTACGCAACGTAGTGCATAAATTTGGTTTTACAGAAGTACTACTTACAGGTTCAACCACCGGGGGGTAATTTATCGTTTGAGCTGAAGTGTTTACATTCATAAGCGAGCTTCCGCTCTAGCTCTGCTTTCCGCCCAACTATCTTACTTGATCAACTTGCCTATAATTAGCTATAGATTGGAACTCGCCACGACTAAACCTTTTTCGTTCTACTTACCTAGTTATTGGTATATAATAGCACATTAACATCCCCCCACGCTTTTGGCAACGCCGAACCTAAATACTACACTTGCAAGGGCGTTGCACATTAGGCTTTGGTGCCTCAGTGGCTGTACACTTGGACGGGAAGCATCCACGACGTCAACTTCCACGACTACTATAGCGCTTCCAACTACACAAACAGGGGTTACAGCATTACCCTAAATAATAACTACACATAGTCGCTCAGTTGGTTGGAACTTGCTGAGCAGACAGCTCTTGACGCCATTGCTGAAACTGAGCCTTCGTTTTTTTCATTCGGGCATTGAGGTCTAGTGTTGATGCAGTAGTGCTGGTTTTGATCTTGACCGTAGTTGAGGATAAGTGATAAGTTTTCGTTTCTGGATAAAAATTCGCAACATAGCCCTTATGACTTTTATATGGTTTTTTAATGATTTTCCTCTGCTGTTTACTTGTTGCCAAAGTTATTATGGGTAGGTAAGCTTTTTTCAAAGCTTAGTCCATAGATTAAGGTAAGTGTCAAAACTCAGTAAAGGAGCATTTGATTTTTACTAGGGTTGAATATGACACTTTAAACCCAGAAACATGAAAATTGAATTATGACAGGTTCGGGTTCTATTGTATCCTCCGTTACCAAAAACCTAAAGGTGAACCCACTACTAAGATAGAGCAACCAAAAGGCTACACCGGGTATTCTTTTTATTAATAGAACAAGTTGAACGGATAGCGATTTAGTCTATACCTGTTGCTCAGATTGTCCCTGGCTACTTTCATGTCCGCAAGAGCTTCGATGCCAAACACTGGCTAGCTATTTTGAAGCACTAGCTCATCAATTTCGGTCTCCAAAACCCTATCACCGTAGTCGGTTATGCACAGTTCAATAATTACGATTACGTAACCGTTCAGGGGGGGGGTAAAAAAGTTTCCGCTATGAAATCACATGTAATCAGTACGAAAACCAGCCTAGATTTAATTTTTCCTAGATAATTGTGAGTAGTTAAAACTGCTATACTGGTTTGCCAATTGTCTAATAGACATTTTAGGGAGGCTGTTTATATGTGCATAAGTTCTAAAGCTTTTGCTTAGCAAGGTTTTGAAGTTCATGCGCATGACGTACCCCCTAGATTTTTCCCGGACATTAAGCTCTGGCCGTGTATTGAAGATCACGCGAGAGCGCCTAGAATGACCTAGTTGACGGCCAGAGCTTAATGTCTGGTTTTTTTGTAACCCCCCCCGTGAACGGTTACACGATTACGCATTTTCATTTCGAGATAAGCGACTGGATTATGTTGCTTTTAGCACCTCAGTTGAGGCCGATTGTTTTGCAACACAGACTTGTTCACTCCGCTACCAATACCCAAGAAATTATATTTTTATTAATTTATATGAAGGTCTCACCACCTAACATTTTTAGTTTTAGAATAGGACAGCAACCTCAGCAAAACCAGTGGAAAAGATGAGCAGTTCGGTAAATAAAGAGAAATTACTAACTAGCTTTGACTACGAAGGGTTGGAGGTTGAAAACCGTACCATTATTCAGCAAAGAACCGAAGAGATTAGACAGCGGTTGCGCCGAGCGGCACAGGATATTTGGGAGATCGGTCAAAAACTAGCTGAGGTACGCTCGCAGCTGAAGCACGGTCAGTTTGAGGCTTGGTTGAAAGCTGAGTTTGGCTGGAGTCATCGTACTGCCTACAACTTCATCAATGTCTATGAAGCTTTTGGTAAACCTGCAAAATTTGCAGAAATCGATATTGCTGCCTCTGCCCTTTACCTGCTAGCTGCGCCGTCAACGCCACAGCATCTGCGTGATCAGTTTGAGCAACGAGCTAGAGCAGGCGAGAAAATCACTTACAAGAACGTGCGGCAAAAGCTTGAGGAGACGAAGTCACAACTTCCTGATCCTGCCACTTTCGTCAATTCTTTAGAAACATCCCTATCTAAGCCTGAAATCGTCGCAATTTTGCCAAAGACTGAAGTAAAACTCAATGCTGTGGTCGTAGAGGTTGAACAACCGGAGTCACATGAAAATTCTACTATTATCACCTCCAACCGGAGTGCCCAGCCGGGCTGGTATTTGCTAGAAAGACGATACCTCCTTTTTTGTGGTGACACGGCTACACCTGAATTTGTCGAGCGCATACCGCATGCGGCCTTTGCCTTGGCTATACCCTTGAGCAAGTGGCACCATGATTGGCTGATTAACAAGGCAAGATCCGTGAGTATCCTGCAAGCATCGGCATTCGACCAGAAGCTGATAGAGCAGTTGTTGTTGCTGCATTCTCTACCTGGAGAGGGAGTAATTTTCCCGTGGTTACCGAGTGGAGCACTGATCGCAGTGGCTCACAAGCTAGGGCGGCAGATTTATGCTGGCGACCCCGACTTCAAGCGGTGCAGCGAGGCGATCGCCACTTCAGGATTGAGGGCTGAGCGAGTTAGCTTGTGAAGACAGACGCCTTTGACACACCCAGGCTCTGGGGTCGTGCCTTAATGTGGCTAAGTGTCTCCCGTTTGAGCTAAAAGCCATATTACTCTTGACTTCATACTTATGGTCTAGCTCGACAATTTTCTGGCTAATGATTGCTTCAGACCACACCCCTACGGTATAATCGGAACTGGCGATGGCTAAGTAATTACCCTTCGGGGTGAAGGTAAAAGCCTTCACTTGTAATAATTAATGCAAGCAAAAGCGTTAACGGACAAAAATTCATGACCTCAGACCATCAATCTAACTCAAGGTCAGCTTATGTAATAAACACTAAGGTTTGAGAAACCAACTAGTAACTTTGCTAATGCAGGTAACTAGCTTACAAACACATTCAGAAGTGCAACCTTAACTTCGATATCACTTTTTGTGCTGCAGATTTACACGACTTGACAATCGAATATTAGCTGGTATAGGATGAGAAAGGATAAAAAAAGCTGATGTTTATCCAGATGACTATTTTTGTAATGAGCTAAATCAATGTTATTTTTAGCTTTTAAAAGCTAATTGTTTGAATTGCATAAGAGCAATACAAAATGTCCTAAGTGAGCTTCAACTCAAACTAGCTTTAGTTAGCTCACCATTGTGGTAAAAAAAACTTGATCGAGCAGCAGTAAAAAACTGCATTGCAGATATTTTAGCTTGGGTTTTGGGTAACAAAAGTACTTCAGAACAATGCCATTGTTCTTATTTAGGCATGAATTCTCTTTTTTTTTGGAGGCATATGTGAAATTATTAGGAAATAAAACAAGTGTTTTCAGTCCTTTAGTCAAATCAAACACTTCAAAACAGCAGTGCCCATTCAGGTTGTCGATAATTACACAGTTTTATCCGCCTGACTATGCAGCTACAGGGCAACTGATTGAAGAACTAGCCACTCATTTGAAAATTCAAGAAAATATAGACATCGAAATCTTTACGGGGCAGCCCGGCTATGCGTTCCAAAAAGATTCTGCTCCACCAACTGAGATTTCAAATGGTATCTTGGTTCGGCGATCGCGCACCGCTGGTATGTGGCCTTCTCGCATCCGTGGCAAAGCAGTAAATGGACTACTATTTTGTCTGCGCTCTGGATTACATTTGCTGAAAACTCGCCCGCAGCGAGATATTCTGCTATTAACAACTGCGCCTCCCTACTTGCCTGTCCTGGGGTATTTAGCCAATTTATTCTTGGGTGTGCCATATGTTTGTATAATCTACGATTTATACCCCGATGTTGCAGTCGAGCTCAAAGTAGTTTCTGCTAAGAACTGGATAGTAAAGTGGTGGAATTCTATCAACCACTCGACTTGGAAAAGGGCTAAGAAAGTCATTGTCCTCAGCCCGACGATGAAAGAGCGCATAGCAGCCAAATACCCAGATGTCAGCGACAAAATTTCAGTAATTCACAGTTGGGCTGATCCGAAGTGGATCGTACCCGTTGCTAAGCCAGATAATTGGTTTGCCCACGAGCACAATCTGGTGGAAAAGTTTACTGTGCTTTATTCGGGTAACATGGGTCGCTGTCATGACATGGATACGATTATGGAAGCGGCTAGGCAACTTCAAAATGAACCAATCCAGTTTGTGTTCATTGGGAGTGGAGCCAAGCGCCAAGATTGTATGGATCAAGTGAAAAACTTTGGCTTGCGTAATTGCCTATTCCTACCTTATCAGGACAAGAAAACTCTCCCCTACTCACTTACAGCTTGTGACTTGTCCTTAGTTAGCCTCAGCGCTGGGATGGAAGGGCTAGTTGTCCCAAGCAAGCTTTACGGAATTTTAGCTGCTGGGCGTCCGGTTGCCATCATCTGTGAACCATATTCTTATCTCCGTCAGATGGCGGCTGATGCCAACTGTGGTAAAGCTTTCAATAATGGCGATGCAAAGGGTCTGGCTGAGTTTATTCGCCTTCTAGCTAGAGATCCCAACTTAGCCAATGAAATGGGTAACGCCGGTCGTCACTACCTCAAGTCGAACTTTACGCCGGAAATTATTGCCCAGCAGTATTCGAAGATTTTGAGCCTCAGTGCTCAATCTTAATCGCAGTCTCAAAATTGGCTAAGCAGGCAGAACATCTGCAAATTCTGGCTAAATATTTTTCTCGGCCTAGAGTAAATTATGCTCGATGCATTTTGGTTTTGCCCCTTAACACCTCAAATGTACTATCTGGTTGCCTTCCTAGTATCTGCCCTTGTCGTTCTCTGGAGCACGCCAATCGTTAAAGAAATTGGTCTCTGGAGTGGGTACGTTGACCTGCCAAATTCCCGCAAGATTCACCAACACCCAATGGTGCGACTGGGAGGTGTATCTATTTTTGCCGGTACTTTCATTGCCCTGGTTACCGTCTGGGCCTTAGGAGGCTTTGGAGTGCTGCCCAAGGCAGAGGAATACGGAATCTGGGGGGTCACATTTGGTGGTTTTTCTTTCTTTCTGATTGGCTTGGCAGACGATCTGTTTACCCTATCGCCCTTGTGGCGACTGTTGATGCAGGTTATCGTTGCGATCCTAGCTTGGAAGATTGGAGTCGAGATTGAATTTTTTTCAATTCCCTTTATTGGGCTGGTTGACCTGGGCTGGGTGAGTCTGCCGCTCACCGTGATTTGGCTTGTGGGGATGGCTAATGCGATTAATTTTATTGACGGTCTAGATGGCCTAGCAGCTGGCGTTTCTGGAATTGCCGCTGTCGTGTTGCTTGTTGTGAGTCTATTCATGAACCACCCTGCGGCAGCCCTGGTTGCAGCTGCGCTCGCCGGAGCAGCCTTGGGATTTCTACGCTACAACTTCAATCCGGCTCAGATTTTTATGGGAGATGGTGGAGCGTATTTTATCGGATTTACGCTGGCTGGAATTAGCGTCATTGGTCTGGTTAAAAGCGTCACGACTGTGGCTGTACTTCTTCCCTACTTAATTCTAGCACTACCCATTATAGATACTTCAACCGTAGTGTTAGACCGTTTACGTTGCGGGATGTCTCCTTTTGCTGCCGATAAGCGGCATCTGCATCACCGATTGCTAAAAATGGGTCTTTCTCAACGAACGATTGTAGTGTTTATGTATGCAGTGGCATTATGGGTTGGGAGTTTAGCTCTGGCATTTTCTGGCATACCTGGAGGAGGTGTTTATGCCATTACTGCCACTGTGTTACTGAGCTATGCCAGTTGGCAGGTTGGGAAGCGCGCCCAACAACCTCAGTCTTAGATTTAATTGTGAATTACACAATAACTCTCTCGTTTGTCCATCCAATCAGGAGTGAAATGCTTGGATGTGAGGAATCGTTGGCTATGTCGCCCAGCTGATGGCATTTTACTGCTTAGCACTAGATTTAGCCCTAAGGCGTCAGACTGTTTCCCCAACCCAGCTCGAGCTGCTGATCTCCGGCTTGCGCCAGCTCCCAGCCCAAATTGAACTAATTTTGGAGAGTCTTGATCCTTATATTCAACAATTGTCCCACAATTTTGCTGAAACTCAAGACTTTATCTTCGTAGGACGCGGGATTAACTTCCCGATCGCCTTAGAGGGGGCACTCAAACTTAAGGAAATCAGCTACATTCACGCCGAGGGTTATCCGGCAGGCGAACTCAAGCATGGGCCGATTGCGCTGTTAGATGCTAAGGTGCCAGTGGTGGCGATCGCGATGCCGGGTAGTGTCTACGAAAAAGTCCTCTCCAATGCCCAAGAAGCCAAAGCCCGTGATTCCTGTCTGATTGGCGTCACTGCCATGAATGACTCAGAGGCGGCTGATGCCTTTGATCACCTGATCCCCGTCCCAGCTGTTGAAGAGTTGCTTTCGCCCATTCTCACAGTGATTCCCTTGCAGTTGTTGGCTTATCATATTGCGGCTTGTCGAGGCTTGGATGTTGACCAACCCCGTAACAAAAGGCTAAATCGGTGACGGTTGAGTAATACAATCTAAGCAACTATCCTTTCAACCTCAACCACCTTTCCTTCCCCATCCCTCTATAGTCTAAGGGGGAGGTTTTGAAGAACAGCAACACAGAGAAAGTAACCACATGCGTCTAGACCAGTATACTCTGGGTACATACACCCCTGGCGCTCCCCGTTGGAAACAAATACTCTGGTATTTTCTGGGAGAGCCGCTAATCCGCAGTCGCTGGCTCTCTTTTTCTGTTTTGAAGGTTTGGATTCTCCGTCGCTTTGGGGCTCAAATTGGTCAGAAAGTGCGCATCAAACCCAACGTCCGGGTGAAATTTCCCTGGCGACTCACCATTGGCGACTACGTTTGGATTGGAGAAAACGCTTGGCTCGATAATCTGGCTCCCATCACTTTGGAGAGCCACGTTTGCCTTTCTCAGGATGTCTATCTCTGTACCGGAAACCATGACTGGACTCATCCCGATTTTAAACTGATTCCTGCTCCAATTCATATCGAGGAGGGAAGTTGGATCGGTGCTCGAGCTGTGATTGGTCCTGGGGTGAGTGTAGGTCGAGGAGCAGTACTCACCTTGGGAAGTGTTACCAGTCGCTCACTCCAGCCCATGACTATTTATGCTGGCAATCCAGCTCAACCGATCAAAAGTCGTATGGTTTGTCAAGAATGAGCACCCGACAATCTTCTGTTTTCAGTCTATCAGCCAGCCCAGGCGCAAACCGCTACCAATATACTCTTGCATTTATTGAATTTCCATGAACTGCTCAGGTTGATGTCCACCCTGTTTGAAGATGGCACAGTGTAGGTTGAATATACCAAGCTGTGGCGCTATAGTCTGATCGGTAGGTTTAATGGTAGAGTTAGATATATTTTTGATAATTACAGCAGATTTCAAGTAAGCGGAGTACACGGGTTGTGCCAGAGCATCAGAGTTCACAGGTTACCACTGCACTTCATCAAGCTGAAATCCAATTTAAGTATGGGCATTGATTATGACTCATTTTGGACTGATTTGTCCAGCATCAATTGGTCACCTTAATACTATACTCCCGTTGGGGAAAGAAGTTCAACAGCGGGGTCATCGCGTCACTTTATTTGGGATACTGGATGCAGAATCTAAAACACTAGCGGCTGGATTAGAATTCAGAGCAATTGGAGAATCTGAATTTCCCAAGGGAGCAATGGCAGAATCATTAGCTCAGTTGGGTAAACTAAGTGGTCGTGAAGCCTTGCGATATACTGTCAATGCCCTTAGAAACAGTGCGGCTGTTTTATTGCGGGATGCACCAAAGGCGATGAAAGAAGCTGGTGTGGAAGCATTGCTAGTAGATCAGGCTTCACCAGAGGGAGGAACTGTTGCAGATTTTCTGGGCATTCCCTTTATTACCATTTGCAGTGCGGTGGTACTGAATCGCGATCATAGTGTCCCACCACATTTTACAAACTGGAACTATAATCCAGCTTGGTGGGGACGGTTGCGTAATCGATGCGGCTATCAGGTGTTGAAAAGGATCGCGAAACCCATGACAGAAGTTATTAATGACTATCGCCAGGAATGGAAGTTACCTACCCAATCTAGTCCCAATGAACGTTATTCCCAATTAGCTCAGATCAGTCAACAGCCTGCTGAATTAGAATTTCCTAGGGAGGAATTGCCCCAGTGGTTCCATTTCACGGGACCTTATCATAGTCCAGTTGGTCGAGAAGTTTCTGGTTTTCCCTATGATAAGTTAACTGGGCAACCGTTAATTTACGCTTCCCTAGGAACTGTCCAAAATCGCCTCATAGGGGTTTTTCAACAGATTACAGAGGCTTGTACAGGATTGGATGCCCAATTGGTAATTTCTTTGGGTGGTTCAGCAAAACCGGAATCCCTTCCAGAACTTGCTGGTTCACCCCTAGTTGTAGAATATGCTCCCCAGTTGGAACTGCTGCAAAAAGCCACCCTTACCATCACCCACGGGGGGATGAATACTACCTTGGAATGCCTTCATAATGGAGTGCCGATGGTGGCAATTCCCATAGCCAATGATCAGCCCGGGATAGCAGCTCGCGTGGTTTGGGCTGGATGTGGTGAAGCCGTACCGGTGAAGAATGTAAACGTTTCCAGGCTGCGAACTGCAATCCAAAAGGTATTGACTGAAGATTCTTATAAACACAATGTACTCAGGTTACAAGAGGCGATTCGCCGTGCTGGAGGGGTTATTCGAGCAATTGATATTGTGGAGCAGGTTGTATCTACAGGGAAACCAGTTTTAGCTTCAACGAAACAACAAGAGACTTATTAACAAGGAATAATTCTGTGTCTAATCAGGATAATTCACTAGAAGTAATACCAAATACCAAGTACACTTCTAAAAGTGATACAGAGAGAGTATTTGGTGTTTCAGACAGTTTAAAAAAAGATGTTGAGGCAACCAAATCATCGTCAGCCAAAGACGCTACAAATGATGATCATCCAGTTCTGACAATGTCCTCTATAGGCAAATTGGGGCGATTTGGCAACCAGCTTTTTCAGTATGCCTTTTTAAGAATTTGTGCCGAAAAGAGTGGCGCACGAGTAGAATGTCCCCCTTGGATTGGTCAGATACTGTTTGGACACAAGGATGCAACTATTTCCAAGCGATTACCTCCTGCGATTGAGCGTTGGGAACTTGAAAAAAATATGTTTGATCTGGTTCCAGAATTTATACCTTATATTGAAAACCTGGTAGGTATGCCAAGTACCCGTGTAGGACTATAATTTTTCGAGGAAGAACTGGTAAATGTTGATCTATGGGGTTACTTCCAAGTACATACTCAATTTCTTAGACCTTACCAGGAATACTTTCGGTCACTCTTCCAGCCCGTAAATGAGCTGAAATCTGCTTTGGAAGATGGTCTAAATATTCTTCGTTCCAAAGGCAAAACAATAGTGGGAATTCATATTCGGCGAGGCGATTACATAACTCAATCGCTGTCTCGCTATACGTTGGTTGTTCCCTCAAAATGGTGGTGCGAGTGGTTGGAAACTATCTGGAATGAACTAGAAGATCCCATTCTATTCCTGTGCAGTGACGAGTTGGAAAGCATTATTGACGACTTTAAACAATTTTCTCCTGTGACATGGAAAGACTTGGATGTGAACCTGCCAGAAAGAATGGAAAAATTAGGTGTAGAATTTTACATTGACTTTTTTATTTTAAGCAAATGCGATATCGTGGGGATTAGCAACAGCAGTTTTAGCTTCGCTGCTTGCCTACTAAATGAACGTGGCAAGATGTTTGTTCGTCCACACCGAGATTTTTCTACAAAATTCACTGTCTTTGATCCTTGGAACAGTAAACCTGTATTACATATGGGCAGTAATCGCTCTAAATTTCTCAAAAGTTGGAGGGATGCTCTGTATGTTACTTATGTAACCCAAGGAATTTGGGCAATGCTCAAATCCTTATTCATTTATATTCCTAAACAGCGTCTAGAAATATGGTCGATTCGAGTTAATCTAGGCTACAAAGTCAATGGCATGGTTGGAGTACTTAAGAGCTTTTTATATACATTAGGTTGGCACTCTGCATGGAAAATGCCTTCTAAATCTAGTTAAAACAGAAATCTTGAAAGCTGCAACACAACTTTACATATTTAGATAAATACCCCCATAAGCAGCCGAAAAGGACGATTCTGCAGGATGCGATCGCTCCAATGGGAGCCCCCGAGAGTATGCGATTTGAAACCGTTTTATCGTGGAGCCTCGGTTACTGTTATCGGGGCAATCAGTTTAAAGAAGGTTGTGGCATTAATGACTCTAAACGGCTCAATGGATGGAACTGCTTTTCAGCAGAAAACTGAGTTAGAAAAAGTGAGACGAGTTTCGCCGTTGCTGGCTCAAATACGCAAGCAAAAGGAATAATTTAGAACAATTTTTGAAACTGCTCCTATTTGGGCGGACGGTACCTGAAAATTGCTGGATTGGTTGGCAGAAGCTCGTGGGAGTAGGTCAGGCTATGGGTTCAAAAACTTTGACAACTTTCAATTACGTTGCTTAATCTGTTGGCATTTTTATACTAGTTCAGCATAAGTTCAGCAATAGAGCCTTTATGTTTACCTACTTATTTTGTATTGGGAATTGATAAGATTAGAAGCAAGAAATATGAAAGAACACATAATGTTTGTTTCACTCCCTCTGCTGGGACATACAAATCAAATGATTGCGCTGGATGAAGAATTGGTGAGTCGAGGATATAAAGTCAGCTTTGTAATTTCTGAAGTAGCAAAGGAATGGGTTGAACGTAGTGGTGCAGATTTTATTCTTTGGAATCCAAATTTAGAAACAAGTGATGAAAGTAACAATCACCACAAGGATTCTATTTGGACTCAAGTCTCTAGGGAACAAAGTAATTGGCGTGGGGAAAAAATGATGTTGAAACGGCTCATTAACGCTTACGTTTCCATGTATAAAACTCTAGAGCCTATTTTTACGAAATATAGCAATCCTAAATGAGTTACGAACAAGACGCATACTGATGTAACTTAG
>CAXUIG010000028.1:0-20266 GCA_964250845.1 uncultured bacterium
CCCTGGAGCCCCCTGGAGCCTCTCTTCCCATCTCCCCCTGGAGCCTAGCGGATATACTCTTTAAGAACGCTGTTGCGATTTGGATGGCGTAACTTACGGAGTGCTTTGGCCTCGATTTGCCGAATCCGCTCGCGGGTTACATTAAAGATCTGCCCAATTTCCTCAAGAGTCTTCATCCGACCATCATCTAAGCCGTAGCGTAGTCTCAAAACATCCCGTTCGCGCGGACTGAGGCTGTCTAAAACTTTTTCTAGGTCTTCGCGCAGGAGATTTTTGGAAACTTGATCTTCTGGTGTCTCGCCATCGGATTCAATAAAATCGCCCAGTCGGGAGTCTTCTTCTTTCCCAATTGGCGTTTCTAGTGAAATGGGCAACTGGGCTGATTTGGCAATAAACCGCAGCTTCTCGATGGTCATCTCCATCCGTGTAGCAATTTCTTCTTCCGTGGGCTTGCGGCCCATTTCTTGAGAAAGCAGCTTGGTGGTTTTCTTAATCCGGGAGATAGTTTCATAGAGGTGAACCGGCAGGCGGATGGTGCGGGACTGGTCTGCGATCGCGCGGGTAATTGCCTGACGAATCCACCACGTCGCATAGGTGGAGAACTTATAGCCCTTTTCGTGGTCAAACTTTTCAGCGGCGCGGATCAAACCCAGACTTCCTTCCTGAATCAAGTCTTGGAATGACAGTCCGCGATTCATATATTTCTTGGCAATTGAGACTACTAAGCGCAGGTTAGACTGCACCATTTTGTCCTTAGCCCGCCGACCGACGTAGAGACGATGACGAAACGCTGACAACGGCAACTTGACTTCCTCTGCCCATTCACTGTCATAAGGCTCCCGCTCCAGCCGTTCCCAAAGTTGCTCTCGGATTCGTTCCAATTGCAGTAACTCGGCAATTTTACGTGCCAGTTCAATTTCTTCGTCCGCCCGCAAAAGCCTAATCCGACCAATTTCTTGCAGATACAGGCGAATTGAGTCCTCTGTATAGTGCTTTTTCTTGGTTTGCGGGCGACGACGGGATTTTGATGCCTTCCCAGATTTGGCGTCGTCCTCATCAGGCTGAGCCTCTAAAAATTCATCGGGTTCGCCCGAGTCTAGGATGGGCAACTCCTCTTCCTCGTCGATTAAGAGCTCTAACTCGATCTCAGGCTGATGGATCGTTTCGAGTTCAGGTTGATGAATGCTTTCGAGTACGTTGTTAGCCTGGTTCATGCCGCGTTCCTCATGCTCCTTAATTCAACAATCAATTACTCAAGTTTTGTTTACTGCTCTTTGCTGCAAAGAGCGTTCGTGGCTAAGACTTTTCTGTTGGCGAAGCGTTGTGTTTAAGGCAATAGGCACCTGCAAAGCCACACATTTTTTGACTGATTGGTCTAAATGGATTGTACTTGTGAAAATCTAGCGT
This sequence comes from uncultured bacterium, assembly GCA_964250845.1. Classification (GTDB taxonomy): domain Bacteria; phylum Cyanobacteriota; class Cyanobacteriia; order Cyanobacteriales; family Chroococcidiopsidaceae; genus CAXUIG01. The sequence goes on from CAXUIG010000028.1 coordinate 1,408, forward strand.
TAGATATAGGCGCCGATAATTGCTATTAATCTCTGGGGTCGCAAAGACCCTTCCGATTGTAGCCTTTTTCACAAAAATTGCACGCGTTTAATGTTCCGAGTATGAAGCAAGTACGAAGGTAAGCCAAAGTCTGTGTTTCCAGATAGACAGTAAAATCTGGAGTCATACCCTTGAATTGTCTACAAAAGTTTTAGCAATCTTGAGCGGCATTGTCCTTGAGTTAAACGCGCCCCTCACCGTTGCTATCCGATTACTCGTTTTGATTGGAAAAGTAATTACCCAGTTTTTGCGAGTTTAACTAAATCGCCGTCAACTCCGTCCTCTAGCTCCAAGCGCTCTGTGTGCGGGAGCGGTATTAGCCCGAAGGCGCTCACAAAGAGCGCTTGAGAACAGGAAACGGCGAGCAAGTGCGTTCTGGAATGCGCCTTAACTGAGGAGTTGAAGGTTTGGCAGAATCACCGATTAGCACTTGATGTAGGTTAACTCAAATTTAAGCAATGCGATCTTAGTCTCACGTAACATCAGTTTCACTTAAATTTCAACTTAATGGAGCTTGACAAATTGCTGACCTTCTCCTTGTCATTGTAGTGAATTCAGCGGCTGGCTGACACCTAGAATAAATAAAAATTACATTTTGATGAAGAAAGCGCATGGGATAGATGCAAGAGGAGGGGGAGAGGGGGGGAAAAGGCCGCAATCAAGGGGAAGATATGTACTAATGAGGAAGAGAGCACAGTTGGGCAAATACTGCTTCTTTGCAGTCTCTGAATGCACAATCTTCCCCTCACCCCCTCTCCCTCCACAGAGTCTCAACCGTTACAAAGTGATAGCCTTGCCGCAGCAGATAGGGAACCAGCTTGAGCGTTGTTGCGGCAACGTCTTGTCCGCCCTGGGCGCCATCGTGCAAAACAATCAGTGAGCCGTTCTGGACTTGGTGCAGCACTCGTTCCACCACTAAACAGACTCCAGGGCGAAGCCAATCTTCTGGTACAACGCTCCACATGACGGGTCGATAGTGCCACTGGTGTAATAAATTCAAGGTCTGGGGTGTAAACAAACCGTTAGGGGGTCGGACGTCGCGGATGGCAGAAGGATGCAGCTGACAGGCTTGAGCGATCGCGGCTTGGGTTTCTTGCAAACTTTGCTTGAGGGCAGCTGGGGTGAGTAAGGGAAAAGAGCGATGGTCGTATCCATGTAATCCAATCCAGTGTCCGCGATCATAGATGGCTTTGGCGATCTTCTGAGAGCGGTGTACGCAAGCACCCAACCAGAAAAAACTAGCTGGGATAGAGTAGTGGTCTAAAACTTCCAGCAGCTGGGGGGTGTAGAGGGGATGGGGACCATCATCAAACGTCAAGGCGATCGCTTTTGAATTTGGATTACCAGCCCAAAGGCAGCTCTTAAAAGTGGGTTGAAGAATTCGGTGCAGAAAGGGATATAGCGGTGCCAGCTGCATTTTCTGGTGAAGCTCTTTATTTTAATTTTTAAGTTTTTGGCTGGTAGCAGCAGAACGCTTGAGGGCGGCGGGTGTTGACAGCACAGCGGCTAATGATAACTGTTGCACCTTATCCAAGGCTTGCAGACAATCGAGAACTGCTTCCCGGATCACACTTTCCTGCTCTCGACTCAGAAGCAGTCGCAAATAGTCGGCAACGGTGCGCTGAGTTGCTTGCTCAAACTGGGCATGGGTTAGCAACCGGGTGAGCTGCCGTACAGCAATTATACGCTTGAGCGGGTCTATATCCGTCAATTCAGTTAGCAGCTGATCCACCTGGGCTTCCTGTCGATTCACTTGCCAACCGATGATTTGCCAAACCAGCAAGATTAAAGTGAGGAGTGTTCCCAAGCCCTGAAGAATCGCACCAGCAGCTATCCAGGGGCTATCAGAATCAATCCAGATCGAGACCGCCATGTAGGTGCTGAGGGTCGCAACTGCGCCACTACCAGCAGATAGGGTTAACTGGCGGTTCGAGCCTTTCAAGAACCGGCGCAGATCTGACCAGCGCACTTGCCAGTTCCACGTTTCTTGCATCCAGTAAACCAAAACCATCACCAAAATTCCCACGACGGTAGCAAGCAGAAGCTTCCAGTTCCAAAACAGCATGGCGACGGCTACCGTTAGGCTCCAAAGCCAGCTCCCCGGTCCTTGAAAGCGATGCAGAAATCGTGGCTTCATGGCTACTTGGTAGAGTCTGTCATTTACACCCTACATGAAGAGACTCAAGTCATCAATGCTGAATTAACGATCAAAAGCTCAAAAGTAACAAAATAGCCCATGATTAAATTAGTGATGAGGTATGTTTATGTTTGTGCCACTTGGGTTTGAACAGCGCTCTGTGATCACATCCCTCGGCAGAATGGTGTACTACACTGCTGAGAAAGGTTTACCTTGGCGCGTTGAAGATCCGCAAAGTTTAGAAGAAAATTTGCCAACGTTAGTGTTCCTGCACGCATTTGGCGGCGGCTCGTCTGCCTATGAATGGTCTAAGGTCTATCCAGCGTTTGCGGCGGAATATCGCATCGTAGCCCCGGACTTGATCGGTTGGGGGCGCTCGGAGCATCCAGCACGGAATTACCAGATTGAAGATTACCTTACCACCATTAAAGAGTTTCTTGAGCAGACCTGTAGTGGTCCGGTGACGGTGATTGCTTCTTCCCTCACAGCTGCTTTTACGATTCGAGTGGCGATCGCACATCCTGATTTATTCAAGTCTCTGATTCTGATTACACCCGCTGGACTGTCGGACTTTGGGGAAAACTATAGCCGCAGCTTCTTTGCCCAGCTTGTCAGCACCCCGATTCTTGATCGGTTGCTCTACAGCACTGGCGTTGCCACCAGTAACGGAATTCGCAGCTTCCTAGAGCAACGTCAATTTGCCCGCAGCAGCCGGGTGTACCAGGAAATTGTAGACGCTTACCTGGAATCTGCCCAGCAGCCCAATGCCGAATATGCGGCGCTTTCTTTTGTGCGCGGTGACTTGTGCTTTGATTTATCTCTTTACATTACCCAGCTCGGCATTCCCACAGCCATTATCTGGGGCCAAAAGTCTGAATTCACTGGGCCAGAAATTGGTCGCCGGTTTGCCAATATGAATCCCCAGGCAATCCGGTTTCAACACCTGGAAGACGTCGGATTAACACCTCAGCTGGAATTGCCAGCGGTAACGATTGGCCTAATCCGGCGATTTTTGCCGTGCTAACCTATTATGTGTTTTTAATTCTTATACCGATCACGCTGGCTTTGAAGTCGTAATTGAAGCCTTCCAGCTCAATTTGATCCCCAATTTTAAGTTTGCTGTTGCCTACAACTGGTCCGGTGTTTGTGATTTGAGCTTTACCGTCCAAGGTCAAGAGCATATCCATAGCAAATTGGTTTGCTCTTAAATCGGGCAACTCTTTGACTGATCCATCCGGTTGTGTTACCAGGGTGGTTCTAGGCAGCTGTTTGACAGATTTAATCCCAATCTCACCGTGAGGTTGATTGCGGATAATAATATTGCTTTTCCCACCTGACTTTAGCCCTTGCTTGAATAAATCTTGAGGGTTGCCCACACCCAAACCTCGGACAAGCACATCTACCTCGACGGGTTTGGTAGGAGCGCCGATTTGAGCCACAGAACCGGACGCGCCAGGAAAGAAAAATATGCCCACCACAACCAGCAAAATTACTAAGGCAGCACCCAAGTCGAGAATGCTTACCTTGCCAAATAAGCGACCTTTAGAATCTATTATCTTCATAAGCTTTTCTTTAGCTAACAGCGCAGCAACTGCTTTTCACATAGCACCCTCCAGATGGAAGATGCTTTTTCTGGCAATCTTCTTGTGCCAGATTATCATGACTTTTACGATATATCAGTGTTGATAAGCAGCCGAGCCTAACGACGATGGTGCACTCGCGCGGGGTCAATCCGCGTCACAGCTTCTTCAAGGCGCAGCGTGCGAACACCCTTCTCAAAGACGTTGACTTGATAGACACGGCGATTCGTGATGTCGACTCCCGTCAACCAGCCACTTTTCGGGTGATAAGCGCCGGTGTCGATGTCGAGCCACCCTGCTCCTTGAGCAAGTTTACCAGGAGTAACGCCTGGTAGGGTAAAGGTGATGGTGTGACCGATGATGATCAGCTTATCGGGGAAGTAGGGCTGGGGCATACTGTGGAATTCGTCACGCACCCAGCAAAGCTGATCGGCAGTTTGTTGTGACAACGGAATTTTGGGGTCAACACCTGCATGAGCCAACCAAATATCCCCCAAGTCTAGGTGCGTGGGCAAGCTTAGCATCCAGTCTAGGTGCTCTTGGGGAATGGTGCCGTCTTTGTAACTAGTCACGGTCGCATACCCTCCACTGTAGAGCCAGGCTTGCTCTACTACGGTAGGAACCCCGACCAAAGCCCGGACATCTAGTAACATTTGCTCATGATTACCCAGCAGACAGTGGTAAGAACTTTCCTTGACAAAACTCACCACTTGCGCACTTTGCGGCCCTCGATCAATTAAGTCTCCCAGGAAATAAACCTGATCGTCTGAGCCGGGGGCGATCGCCTCCAATAAGGTCATAAGGCCATCATAGTATCCATGGACATCCCCGATAAAAATGCGACGGTGGCTCGTTTCGCTCATCCGATCCTCTGGTTAAAAATAATACTACGGGAATTAGCTAGAGTTTTTCCGGCTTGAATTTCGACCCAAAGGTGAAAAAATGCTCAAAACCATAGCCTTAATTCAATTATGCCAACTTATAGCTATTTTCATTTGAGTCAGATACCTCTGAAGAGCGCGAATGTGCTATTTTATCTATACCTGGGGCGGTTCTTCTGTACAAATCCCTATTAGGGATTGAAATAGAGCAAACGGCAGTCTTCCCCTTCAGCCCATAACAAATTATTACCGCCATTTTTTGAGGCTCACCTCAATTGTAAAGTTTTGTGAAATTGTGGCATTATTCCTGGCTCCGAGCCTGAGAAGTAATTAGAGGTTCGCTTGTTTTCAGCACAGATGTGAGAATTAGCCCCAAATTTGTTGGGGTCACGAAGACAATGTGTGATACCACATTGGGTGATTTCGTAAGAGATCTGTGGCTCAAAGCGCCAAGGTGAGGTTGTAGTAAGGAGGTGGAAGTGCAAGCATATTTATCTCCCACTAGACCTAATGAAATAAGGAGCAGCTGCTACCAGCAAAGAGTAAGTGCGACAAATGGGGGAAGCCATATGCAAACTTTAAAGCACGGATTCGAGGAGCCCGAATGGATGATGGCGGTGGTGTCGGACTTGAGGCAAGATTGGCGATCGCGCCTTGGTTCCGACTGTCCGCAACAAAGCGCCGCGACTAGGGAGAGTATTATTCGCTGGCTACTAGGAAACGACTTAAAGCGGTTTGAGATGCTTAACCCTGATCAAGTGGAAAATGCCAAGCGGGCGATGGAATATCGCTACCGCATTTTACGGCATCGGTATCTGGGGATAAAACCAGAGCAGGCTTATCGCCACCTGACTACTCGGCTTAGCAGTTTAGTGTTGCTGAGAAATAAAATCCGCACTTGGGTGGCTCTGAGTCGCGATCGCCACCGGGCTGTGGTGGATGTCTTGCAAGAAGTTATTCAGGAATTACTGCAAAGCGATCGCTATATCCAGCAGCAAATCACCTGGATTGCCGAGTGTACTGGGGAAACGAAACTACGGAATGCCTTACTGTTCGCCAGTATCGAAGAGTATTGTTTACGACCGATTCGTAATCAACCACTACTGGTTTACAGGTTTGTCAACTACCTGCGCCGCATGCAGCGTGGAGGTCTGACGCATGTGCCTGCCAGTAACTTAGTCAGGCTGGTTTCTGAGGATATGGTCACTGAGGAGAGTGACAACCCGATCAGCCTGCTAGATAATGAGGCGATTGCCCGGTATCAAGAAGGGCGTGCTGTGGTTGAGCAACAACTGGCGAGGACGGCGGTGAAGCAGGAATTTGAGCGCTATCTAGCAGAACAGCTCGAACCAGTTGCCGCGCAGTGGCTCCAGCTCTATCTCCAAGGTCGGTCTCAGGATGCGATCGCCTCTTGTTTGAATTTGCCAGTTAAAGAGGTCTACCGACTGCGGGAAAAAATTAGCTACCATGCTGTGCGCGTCTTTGCCCTGAAACGCGATCCTGAACTCGTTGGCAACTGGCTAGAGACTTTGCCAGAACACAGCTTCGGTTTGACGCCCCAGCAGTGTGAGCAATTGAGTTCGAAATTGACCCCGCGACAGCGACAGTTGTGCGATCTGTTGAAAGGGGGCAAAAATCTAGAGGCGATAGCGCTTGAATTGAAGCTCAAAACCCATCAGGTCATGAGCGAATGGAGTAAGGTCTATCTAGCAGCCCAAGCCGTGCGGAGCGAGTGTTAATTCTTTTTGGGCAGTTCTCGTAATTAATATAGTAAAGGGTTTGTCTGCGGTTGATAGTCGGAACATTCAATCGCGTTCTCAGAATTGGCAATGGAGGGCTGGACTGTGCATTTGAGCCGGTAATCGCCGGTAAAAAATTGACAGTTGGGGCAGGGGATTTGATGCATTCGCTTGGTTGTGCTGACGCTGTCTCGCAGGGCAGTCCAGAGGCTCCAAGCGAAGAGAATGATTAAACTCCAGGCACAAAAAAAGCAAATTGGTACTAAAAACGGTCGGATGGCATTAACTAGGAAATAGAGCAGTTGGAACACGAGCACTCCTTGAGGATGCGTGGAATTTGGGAAAATTTAAACTCCTGCATGACCCAGCGCCAAACCTGTGACGAGCATCCCCAGGACGAGGAACGGTTGAGCGCTTGCCTGGTACTTAACGTCATTATTCAGGGGATCGCGCAGGAAATACATATCTTGGAAAGTAATTTGAGGGATAATTAGCAGCAGTACAATCGTGGCGTACAGATTCTCGTGCTGGGTGAGCAGATAGGCGGCGATCGCTGCTTGAAATAAATCAATCATCACCACACAGATCCAGGCGGCAGTGTTAACGCCAAACATTACGGGAAGTGAATTCAACCCCAATTGGCGATCGCCCTCCACGCTCTTAAAGTCATTCACCACCGCAATTCCCAACCCAGCGACACTGTATACCAGCGTCAAAATCACTATCGTCCAATTTAGGTCGCCAAACAAAGCATGACCTGCCCACCAAGGTAGAGCAATGTAACTGGCACCGAGGGCGAAGTTTCCTAGCCAGCCGTTGCGCTTCAGTTTCAGAGGTGGAGCCGAATAAATGTATGCTAGGAACGAACCGCCCAGGGCTAAAGCCGTCATGGTGGGGAACTGGTGACCAGCCCAGAGATCCAGGGCATATGCCACTGTGAGCCCCCCCAGTAACAACACCAGAATTTGGGTGACGACCTGAGGAATTGAAATTACCCCAGAGGGGATGGGGCGATAGGGTTCGTTGATCGCATCGATGTCGCGATCGTAAAAATCATTCAGCGTTTGAGTATAACCCGCCAACAACGGTCCCGATAGCAACATACAGGCGGCTGCTACTAAGACGTTTTCCAGCGTCCAGGTGTACTGACCGGAAGAAGCAGCGCCACACACGACTCCCCATATTAGGGGAATCCAGGTGATCGGCTTCATCAGCTGGAGGCGGATTTTCCAGATAGAGGTTTCCCCTGGTGCTGCGCCTTTCATACCCAACAACTGCCGGGTTCTAGCACTGCGGTTGGGAGCTAGAGGAGCTGCCAGATTGGGGTTAATATTGATCTCAACTGGCGCTGCCGGATCAAGGGCCTGCTCTGAGTTGGAATCTGGGGGTAACTGCGAGGGAGTTGAGTTGGACATAAGGCCTACTTGACTCTATACCTAAAACGATATCGTCAAATAACCATTCTGAAACTTCGCACCAGTAACGGATCTGCCATTCAGGGCTGCGGGTAGCAGGATATGGCGCCGCTGGTCGCCTGCTTCCACGGTAACTTCGGAACCAGACTGGGTGAGCTTGACCTGCTTTTTGTCGAATCCGGGCATAAACAGGCGCACCTGACTGGCTGCAATGTCTATCTCGAGTGGTTTGGGAGCCTTTGCCGCTTGGGTGAAATCTGGCAGGGCGTCCATCAGTGGTTGCCATTCACCAGTTGGGTAACTGGGAACGGTGCTGACATGCAGGGGAGAAAATTCGGACACTATGGTTGCGCTCGTGGGCGACTGGTTGAGGATGACGCCACCAACGGTTAGACCCACTTGTTGAGCGCCGCCCCAGAGATAACGGGCGGTGGCAACGGCAGTTGGGGCATCAGTGGTTACGAGATAGGCGGCGACGCGGTTGGGATCAGCCAGGGCGGCTTTACCCTGCTCCAACAGATTGTTGACCTTGTTAGTGGGTTGGGCGAAGTTATCGCCACTCCAGCCGACGTTGAAGACGGTGCTAACAACTGGTTGGATGAAAGGTGAAACCGTTTTGCCGATGTCGGAATCTGAGAGCAACTTACCGAACCGGCGGCTGTACCAGCCCAGAGTGTCTGCCATTCCCAGCATCCGCAATGTGGAGGAGTCGCCGCTGCCATCATAGATGATGACATCATATTTGCCGCCCTCGTCGTACTCCCGGATGGCATTTAGTACTAAGGCGTTGTCCATTCCCGGCAATACGCCTAGTTCTTGACCGTATACTTCTTTAATCAGAGGTGTGCGGAGGTATTGCGCTTCTAGGTTTTTCACTTCTTCCCAACTGCGTTCTAAGAGCACAGTTGTTTGGAGCTGGACGACTTGGAGGTTCGACGCCAGTTGTTGGGGGTCGGGGCTGGGAGTTGCCCCCAATAAGAGTCCGAAGGCAGGACTGGTATCCTGCCCCGCCAGTAGTACTCGCTTTCCCTGGCTAGCTAAGTGTTTGGCGGCGGCGATCGCGATTGTGGTGCGACCTGTTCCACCTTTGCCCAAAAATGTCAATATCAGGGCCATTACTTGATTTCCTGAGCAGTTCTAATTAACAGCGCGATCTGGCAATATCTGTTTAAGTGTCCACGCGAGCTCGGGTAGATATACCCACCCCTACTACACGGTTTTGATTTCATCTTCAAAGAACCAGGTGGCATATTTGTCCTCAAACTGAACCACCACGCCAAGGTTACTACCATCGAGCAGTTTGAAGCCTTGAACGATGCCGACTTGCCCCAGGCGTTTGACGATGGGGGGAGACACCCGGTCTCTCAGACGGTAAACTTTGACTTGTTGTCCGATTTCCATTCCAACTCACTTCGGCGATCAACCTTGACTCAGTGTAGCGAAATCGGGGAGCGGTGGTGTACGCAAGCTGCTTAGCCATCGCATACGGTAAAATACCTGGATGAATTGACTTTGATCTTTCTTGGTGTTTGAGGATGGCTCTTTCGCTGAAATCTAATTCCAGGTTGTCTCACCAAGCTCACGCCAGGTTGTCCCAAGTTGGACGCTACTGGGAGTTGCTCCATGTATTGGTGGCGCGGAATCTTAAGGTGCGTTATCGAGGTTCGGTTTTGGGGGTTTATTGGTCGCTGTTAAGTCCGTTGATTATGACGGGGTTGTATGCAGCGATTTTTGGGAAGGCGTTTGAGAAATATTATGGCAACTCAATTTTCAATTATGTGTTAGCAGCGTTTACGGGGCTGGTGGTGATTAATTTTTACTCGGCTTCGACTTCCCAGGCGTTGACGAGTGTGGTGGGTAATGGGGCGCTGTTGAATAAGATTCGTCTGCCGGTGAGTGTTTTTCCGGTGTCGATGATTGCGGCGAATGTGTTTCAGTTTGCGATTGGGGTGTTGCCGTTGCTGGCAATCGTCACCCTCGTAACCTGTAAGAGTATAGTGAATGTGCTGGCTTTGCTGTTGCCTTTGTTGGCTCTGGCTTTTGTCGCTACAGGAGTTGGGTTTCTGGTTAGTGCTTTATATGTGTTTTTTAGAGATTTACCTTATTTCTATGAGTTAGTTGTATTTGTGCTGTGGCTTAGCAGTCCTATATTCTATCCAGCAGCCATTGTGCCAACTCCAGTTCAGCCTTTATTGGCACTGAATCCGTTATCACCGATTATTGAAAGCATTCGTCAGATTTCTTTGTCTGGAGAGCTACCCAATTTGAGTTTAATTTGGGGTGCCTTGCTCAGTGGCGTGATAATTTTATCGCTAGGATGGGCTTGTTTTCAGTGGTGGCGACATCAGTTTATGGATTTGCTGTAAATGGAAGTTATTCGTCTAGATCAGGTTTCGCTGTGGCGACGGACGCAGGAAGAGTTTTCTTACGACCTGAAGAAAACGGTTTTGTCGGTTTTGGAAGGTAAATACCGCAAGCCTGCAAAGAAGTTAGTTCTGGATCAAATTGAGCTGGTGGTGAAAGCTGGCGAAAAGATTGGAATTATTGGGGCGAATGGTGCCGGGAAGTCAACGCTGTTGAAGGTGATTTGTGGCATTTTGCCGCCGACAAATGGCTCAGTGCGGGTGCGAGGGCAGATTTCGCCGCTGATTGAGCTGGGGGCAGGGTTTGATCCAGAAATTTTAGTGATGGATAATATACTTCTGTATGGAGTGATGCTCGGGTTTTCCAGGGCAGACATGATAGCAAGAGCGTCATCGATATTAGAGTTTGCGGAGTTGGAGGAATATGCCCTGGTACCAGTGAAGGCATTGTCTTCAGGAATGGTGGCGCGGCTGGGGTTTGCGATCGCAACCGACGTCCAACCGGATATTCTAATTCTAGATGAAGTGCTGTCTGTAGGAGATCAAAGTTTTAGAAATAAATGCAAGCAGCGGATTGAGAATTTTTGGGAGGCAAATGCAACGGTTTTAGTTGTGTCACATGATTTGAAGTTCATTGCTCAATCTTGTGACCAAGTTGTTTGGTTGGACAAAGGAAAGATTAAGTTTGTAGGTGTGACGGCAGCGGCAGTTAAACATTATCTGGAGTCCGTAGAAGGAACAAATGTTTAAATGTGAAATTAATGAGGGAAATTGATGAATTTAAAAGGAATAAATGTTCTTGTAGACGGGTACAATATAGAACTGGCAAGCGGCACAGGCATAAAGACTTATGGTATTAGTCTAACCCGAGCTTTAAATCTACTGGAAGCAAATGTAGATGTATTATTCAGTTGTGGCAGTAGCAGTAATGATCCAATCCTGAATGAAGTTTTATTTTTTGACAACCAAAACGGAAGTCTTGATAAAATTAGTCTGATTAAAGGTATGACTCAGGCAGCCAGTGGTTTGTTCTACAGAGCAAGAAGAATAGAACCCAGTGAACTCGTGATCAAGACTGAATCCAACCAGGAATTGATAAAATCGGTAGGAATCCTTAATCTTCAAGCGTGTTATCTATTGGCTAACACTCTGCATAAAAAATTTACACTTAAGACAAAAGTTTCCACTCCTAATAAAATAGATGTGTGGCATTCGACCTATCCACTGCCTATAAAAATAAAAGGAGCAAAAAAGATCACAACAATTCATGATTTAATACCCCTTAGGCTTCCCTATACCACACTGGATAATAAAAAGTTTTTTTATAAAATTGTTAAGGACAGTATCAAAGATTCTGAAATTATTATAACTGTGTCGGAGAACTCAAAGAAAGATATATTGAACACTTTTGACGTTGCTCCAGAGCAAGTTTATGTGACTTATCAACCTTTAGTACTACAACCTTGTTTGGTGTCAGAGGAGAGAATAAGTAATTTTCTAAAAAAGAGATATAAACTAGATTTTAAAAAATACATTTTATTTGTAGGAGCTATAGAACCCAAAAAAAATTTAGGTAGATTGATAGATGCATATGCAGAAATAGACACGGATATGCAACTGGTAGTTGTTGGGAAAAAGGGGTGGTTATGGGAAGGTGAGATAGGAAAGCTAGAAAGTATCTTTGGTAAAAACTTTGCGCGTAAAGTCAAGTTTTTAGAGTACGTTTCTAACAAGGATTTAAAGTACTTTTATTTAGGGGCATACTGCTTTGTTTTTCCATCCCTTTATGAAGGATTTGGGTTACCACCTCTTGAGGCAATGACCTTTGGATGTCCAGTAATAACATCTAACGTCGCTTCTTTGCCAGAGATATGTGGAGAGGCTGCACTTTATGTCAATCCTTATGATGTAGATGACATCAAAGAAAAGATAGAGAAGCTGATTAATAACCCTCAACTAAGAGCCCAACTTTCAGAGGCTGGAAGGGAAAGGGTCAAGCTATTCAGTATGGATAATTATGTGAATAATTTATCTAAAGCATACTATAAAATTATTTAGGAGATCAAGTATTTTCAAAAATTTCACTTTAGGCATAGGATAAAGAGCATATGTCGTTTCCACAGGACGATAAATATTGGGTAGATACAGCCAAATTTGTCCAAAAACACCTTAAAGATGAAGAGCGATTATTAGCTCCAGGTGATTTTTGTCAGGAATTTACAGGAGCGTACCCTTACTCGTCAATTTTACCGAAGGAACGTCTTAAGTTCCAATGGGCAGTAATTCATAAGGGGATGATGGAGGAATTAGATTATAACTTTTTAAAATCTATCAACACCGAGCTTAATCCAGTATTTGCGAATGAAGTATTTGTGGTTTTGTCAAGTCATAAGCAACTTTCTACACTAGATTATAGGAATTTACATTTACAAGCTTTTCATGAAAATATAAAATTAATCATATCAGGCACAAAGATAGAGATGGCTTCCCGCAGCAAGTGTCAGGTGGCCTATATAGGCAACGGAACGATGTTATGTCGTGTCTTGGGTAAGTATATATTTTATGCTGACTCCGAGGATATAGGCATTACACCTCATCTTTGCCTAGACGGATACTGGGAATCGTGGATTACTGTCGCAATAACCCGCATCTTACAACCCGGATGGCATTGCGTGGATATAGGCGCAAATCATGGCTATTACTCTATTATGATGGCTGATGCTGTTGGTTCATCTGGTCGAGTATTAGCTGTTGAACCAAACCCACGGTTGGTTACCCTGCTAGAGCGGACAGTGCAGGTGAATGGATTTGACAAGCGTCTGACGGTCTTACAAAAGGCCGTTTTTGATCTGGACGATAAAATAGTCAAACTGGTGATTCCACCGGGGCAAGGGCGGAACGCATCAATATGCTTGGATGCACCAACAGCAGGTAACGTGGTTGAAGTTGAGACAGTCACACTCGATCAGCTGACGAGAGATTGGCAACGCGTTGATTTCATTAAGCTGGATGCTGAGGGCGCAGAAGAGGCGATTTGGCGTGGCATGCGTGATACGGTGCGAAGGAACCAAGATATAAGTATCATTATGGAGTTTAACTGTTTGCGCTGTTTTAATCCAAGGGCGTTTTTGGAAGACATTGAAGCAGAAGGTTTCCTGCTACGGCATATTGAATACGATGCCCAAATCAAGAACTTGACAGTTGAACAGTGCCTAACTGAGCGTCCCAACGAGGACTGGATGCTGTTTTTGCGACGCTCGTGATTAGGTGCGTGAGGTAAGGGGTTGGATTTTCCTAATATCTCTGGGTGGTGTAGAGAGAAATGATCAACAAACAGCTCAAGCTTAGTTCTGTAAGCATAATGATTGGCGTCAGCGCCATAATTTTTTTCACGTACAGCAGTTTTAAACATGCACTTTTTCACTCAACGGCTTGGGATCTGGGAATTTTTGACCAAGCGGTTTATCTAATTAGCCAAGGACAGCCAGCTTTTTCTTCTTTGATGAACTTTCATGTTCTTGCTGACCACGCAGCATTAATTCTTTATCCGCTCAGCATCCTGTACAAAATTTACCCAACTGTCTACTGGTTGTTGGCAGTGCAAGCAGTAGCTTTGGCATTGGGAGCTTGGCCAACAACCAGTCTAGCACGTCAAGCAGGGCTGAAAGAGACGCAAGCAGTAGCAATGGCAGCGGTGTACCTGTTGTATCCGCTGCTTTTTAATATCAATCTGTTTGATTTCCACCCAGAAGTGATCGCCGTACCCGCAATACTGTGGGCGATTTTGTCAGCACGGCTAGGTCAGCTTGGACGGTTTTGTTTAGCCATCATGATTGTTCTAGCTTGTAAGGAAGTATTATCACTGACTGTAGCAGCAATGGGTTTATGGCTATTAATTTTTGATAAAAAGCGTTTATACGGCACGATCGCCTTGTTTACAGGTGTTGCCTGGTTTATCATTACTACACAGGTAATAATTCCATTTTTCGGGAGCGAGACAGTAACCATAAGTCGCCATATCTCGCGTTATAGCTACCTGGGTTCCTCATTTCCAGAGCTGGCTAGAAATATGCTATTTAAACCAGGGCTAGTATGGGGAAAGATAATTTCACTGAACACCCTTCACTACCTGTTTATATTGGTAGTGCCAATAATTTGGGGGCTTTCACCTCGACATCTAGCACCTCTAATCGGTGCAATTCCGATTCTGGTGCTAAATATTCTCTCTACCGATGCAGGTCAACAGCAATTGACAACGCAGTATTCTTTGCCTATACTGCCTTTTCTGTTGTTAGCTGTGATTTCTAGCCTAGCTGCGGGTCAAGGATGGCTGCGAAACGGACGCAATATTATACTATGGTCGCTGGTGGCTTTCCTGCTGATGACAAATTATCGTCAGTATCAAAGTGATCTGGAAAGCCTGGATACAAGGAAAGCAACGCAGGAGGCGATCGCCCAAATTCAAACCAACGGCGGTGTTTTGACTGATAACCTGTATGCGCCCCATGTGACTCACCGAGCAGTCGTGAAGCAAATCATTTCTAATTTACCAGCTGCTGATTGGGTTGGGGTTAATTACGTGTTACTAAATTTGCGTCATCCTTGGCCCGATAGTAAACAGGCTGGTGTCGAACTAGTGAGCCAACTTAAGAAAAATCAACAGTTTAAATTAAGCTATCAGCGGGATGATGTTTACCTGTTCGTCAAAAAGTCTTGATTGCTCTGACCAGAAGAGGCTAGGTGTTAAATTCACTACTGGTTAATCTGTCTTTTCTCATAACTGAGCCAACAGGTATAAGCACTTACGCTAATAATCTCTTACCTTACATAAAGCCACTCAGCCCGACCTTACTGACTTCACAGGCCATTGCTAATTACACCTGCTACCCAGTTCCTCCCAATTTAACCCCTGCTCAAGGGACTTTGGGTCATTTTCGTCGCCTGCTGTGGACTCAGCTGCAGCTGCCGCAAATATACCAAAGGTTGAAGTCCAACCTCCTGTTTTCCCCCGTCACTGAAGCCCCCTTATTTTCCAACTGCCGCTACATCGTCACCGTCCACGACTTCATTCCCCTACGCTTTCCCAACCCCCTATCACCTCTCACCCCCTACCACCGCTACTACATCCCCCAAGTCTTAGCCCAAGCTCAACATATTCTGTGTAACTCCACCGCCACCGCCCAAGATATCACCGACTTTTTCCACATCAGTGCTAGCAAAATCACCCCTATCCTCCTCGCCCACGACGCCAACCAATTCCGCTTTCTCAACCTGCCCCAGGGCAACTACTTCCTCTACATTGGACGGCAGGACCCTTACAAAAACCTGCACCGGCTAATTGCTGCCTTCGCAGCACTACCTAGCTTAAGTGACTATGAACTCTGGCTAGCAGGACCAACTGATCGACGTTACATGCCGAGTCTCCAAGCTTTGGTAGACCAGTTAAATATTACTACTCAAGTTAAATTCCTTGATTACGTACCCAAAAGCCAGCTACCCATCCTGATCAACAGTGCGATCGCGCTTGTCTTCCCCAGCCTCTGGGAAGGTTTTGGCTTCCCAGTTCTCGAAGCTATGGCTTGCGGCACCCCCGTCATCACCTCTAACCTCGCCTCTTTGCCAGAAGTCGCCGGTGACGCTGCCATTCTCGTCAACCCCTACAACGTCGGGGAAATTGCTGCGGCAATGCAAACTTTAGCAGCTGACTCCAAATTGCGCTCGCACATGAGCAGCCTTAGCCTCGCCAGAGCCAACCAATTCAGTTGGGTCAAAACTGGACTTGCCACCGCTGAAGTCTTATCCCGCTACCTTTGAATATCTGTATAGAAAGAGACCCAAAAGGTTGGTAGAAAGTTTCATCTGCTAGTTTCCGTGCTGGACACTAGCTTCCCTTATTTAATCTTTCTTGATTAAAATGTATATATTTATACTAAAAAATGTAACATAAACATCCTACTATCTCTAGACAGAAAAAAATATATTACTTTAAATAGAGGTAAAAGTATAAAGCTATGTTTGGGGTTAGAAGGCAATTGAAGAAATTCATATCCAATGGATGTCAGGCAAGTAAATATTTTTACATCCCTAAAGGTATAACATAAGATATTTTTAACGCCATGTGCCTAAGGAAATTCATTTGAAGTTGGCTAGGAGTGCAGACATATGACAGCATCAATTAACCAAGACATACCGATTGAGCTATTTCCTGATGACGTGTTTTTGGTTTCCTATCCTAAATCAGGTAGAACTTGGCTCCGCTTCCTAATTGCCAACTATCTGAGTGGTAATAAATCTGATTTTACTAACTCTCATCTGATTGTGCCGGATATTGACTATAATCCGCAGCAATGCAGTAAAATACAGCGCCCAAGGTTTATCCAAAGTCACTGGCCATTTACACCTGCTTTTAGTCGAGTCGTTTACATAGTGCGAGATGGCCGTGATGTTGCTGTATCGTACTACTTCCATATGCTCAAGTTTAGAATAATAGATAAGGAAACTCGATTTGATGATTTTCTGGTGAATTTTAACAAGGGGTGCTTAGATAACTTCACTGCATGGAGTGATCATGTAAATTTATGGGTGGAGAATCAACCTCAGGATTTTTTATTAGTAAAATATGAAGACATGAAAGCGAATACAGTTGGGGAATTGATTCGCATATTAGAATTTGCCGGGCTTGGCGTAGATGAGGATGCTGTCGTTGGTGCGGTTGAGGCATCGGGATTTGAAAAAATGAAAAATCTTGAAAATACTCAATCAAAGTTATTGGACGTACTTGCTAATACTGATTTGAGCATGAAATTCGTCCGCCAGGGTAAAGTAGCAGAGTATATTAATTATTTCACTGATGAACTTATAATAAATTTTATCGATATTCATGGTTCAGCCCTTAGACGCTTGGGTTACTTAACTGAACCCGATTCAAGTCTAGATATTCGGCATAGTTATACGACTGAATATTACACTCAGGATTGCGGAGGTTTCGATGCCTACAATAAAAATAGAGGTAAAGATTTAGAAGCTCTAAGATTACAAGCTGTTGCTAGCATTGCTAGCATTGCTAGCATTGCTAGCATTGCTAGTGCTAAGCGGCAGGGGCGTGTATTAGATTTAGGCTGTGGAAGAGGTGAATTAACTTATTATTTCGTCAAGCAGGGCTTTGAGGTTAAAGCGGTTGACTATTCCCAGAATGCTATTGAGTTAGCGAAAACCTGCTTTGATGGGGAAGAGGAACTCAAAGAAAAGGTGCAATTTTACTGTGAAAGTGTCTGCACTATACCCCTAATAGAGTGCTATGACTTAGCGATCGCCTCTGATTTAATTGAACATCTATCGTTTGACGAATTAGAGCAGCTTTATCAGAGAGTTTCACAGCATCTCAAACCTGATGGTTTATTTGTAATCCACACGTTTCCGAATCTATGGTATTATCAGTATGAATATCCGCGAAGGAGAAAAGCTGCTGCATCAGTAGGCTTAGACTTGCCAGCCCAACCTCGCACGAGGTATGAAAGGCTAATGCACATCAATGAACAATCTCCGCGAGTGCTAAAGCGGCAACTCAGCAAACATTTTGGGGAGGTGCTGTTGTGGTTCGGTGATCCAGAAAACCCAGGAGGAAGTTTGCTGAGGGAGTTCTCTAGCTCAGAAATACGTGCTGCTACGAGTATATTTGCTCTAGCTTCTCATCAAGCTATTAATATAGACCAAGTGAAAGCATATTTGCAAATGACTCCTCTACCGCCTATTCCAGAGGGAAAGCTTCAGTTAAGGGTCACGGCTACTCCAAATCAAGCGACTGTTGGTAGTGAATTTGACGTGGACGTAGAAATTAATAATAATAGTAATTTTATTTTTAATAGCTATAAACCAAATCCAGTAAATATTGCTTACCACTGGATGGATGAATTCGGAACAACAAGCCTGATATTTGATGGAGAGCGGTCAAAAATTTTGCCAAGCCTTGAAGCGAGGGCTCAAAACTCATATAAAGTAAGGATTGAATCTCCTCAATCAAGCGGCAAATACATTTTAAGATTAACTTTAGTACAAGAAGGTGTGCGGTGGTTTGATCAAGCCCCAACTAATGTGGCAATAGATATTCCTGTTGTAATCAAGTGAGAAGAAAATGATCGAGACAAACAATTTAGAAATAGATATTGATGAATTAATGCATAAGATCCGGGAGGATGTTGCTAGGCATCACAACAAGTTTCCAGCAGAAGAGGCAATCATTCTCCCAGAAAATGCTATCACTATTGAAACTGGAATCAATGAACAGATAAAGAATATAGAATTTCTGCTGAATGATGCTGAGTCTAATTCTGAGTTTCCGACAACATTTCCAGAGCAACTTAATCGTTTTCCATTAAATACCAGTAAGCAGTTACAAAAATTGCTCTTGAACCTATATGGATTTATATTTAAGAAGCAAAGAGTAGTTAATTTGCCTTTAATCCAAGCGGCGAAGGACTCTCTGGCACTGAACCAACAGTTAATTGAGCAAGTAACGGCTCTCCAGGTGCAGGTGCAGGTGATGAGTAATCACATCATTGCCACAGAGCAGCGCTTAAGTGGGCTCGGAAATCGCTTCGCTACCACAGAGGTGCAGGTGAGTGGGCTCGGTGATCGTCTGCATGCTACAGATTTCCAGGTGAATGGGCTCGGCGATCGCTTGAATGCCACAGAGGCTCAGGGGAATG
>CAXUIG010000028.1:20366-40191 GCA_964250845.1 uncultured bacterium
TCGCTTGAATGCCACAGAGCTAGAGGTGAGTGGGATGAGCGATCGTATCACTGCTATAGATGAACGTTACATCAAAAATGAAAGTTATCTTAAGAATGACCTAGCCCAACAGAAGCGGCTGATCACTCTGTTTCTAGAAGAGGCGCGACTCCGGTTGCCAGAACCCTTCTCTCAAGAGCAGCTTCAGACTCTTGTAAATGAAAAGCAGCATTTGCTAGATGCTTTTTATGCCGCTTTTGAAGATCAGTTTCGTGGTAGCCGTGAAGAGATTATAGGTAGATTGATAGTCTACCTACCTATGATTCAAGAAGCCAACGTAGGGACACCCACATCACCGATCTTAGATGTGGGATGTGGGCGTGGTGAATGGCTAGAGTTGCTGCATGCATCTGGATATACTGCGCGTGGACTAGACATAAACAGGGTGATGATAGAGCAATGCGGAGTAAGGGGTCTTGAGGTTGTGGAAGAAGATGTAATTTCTTATTTGCAATCTCTACCCGATGCTACCCTAGGGGCAGTGACTGGTTTTCATATCATTGAGCATTTACCATTTGAAATGCTGGTTAACTTAATTGATGAAACTATACGAGTACTCAAACCAGGCGGGTTAGCTATTTTTGAAACACCCAATCCACAGAATCTATTGGTAGGCAGCAATACCTTCTATCTAGACCCAACTCACCGCAATCCTTTGCCAAGCTCTATGATTAAGTTCTTGGTTGAGAACCGAGGTTTAAGTCAAGTCAAAATTGTAGACCTTCACCCTTATCCTGCTCAAATGAGAATTTCTGGTTCTGAGCTAGGTGAGCGTTTTAGCAATTATTTGTATGGTCCACAAGATTATGCAGTGATTGGGTGCAAAATATGACCCATGTTGCAATTTTAAGTCCATTCATGATCGATGGAGACGCAGTAAGTAATGATGTAATCGGGATGTATGAAGCCCTGATTAGATCTGGATATGAAGTTCAGGTATTTGCAGCGGAGTGGAGGATTTCAAATCCTAAAATTGAGGATGTAAATCAAATTCATCTATTTATCGGTAGTAGTGATGATATTTTAATTTATCACTACTCTCTCAAATGGGATTTTGGTCTTAAACTCCTCCAAGAACTTGAGTGTATAAAAATTATAAAATACCATAACATTACCCCGCCAGAATTTTACGAAGGTATTAATGACGACTATTTTAGGGTTTGCACAGATGGACGAGAACAACTCCAATCTATAGTCGATGCGCCTTGCCATCTCTACTTAGCTGATTCTGAATACAGTGCGCAGGAATTATCCTTTAAAGGAGTTGACAAAAACAAGTGTTTAGTGTTAAATCCATTTCACCAGATTGAGCGTCTGCAAGATGAGGAGGTAGACTTGAATGTTCTAGATAAATACCAAGATGGAAAAACTAATATTTTGATGGTTGGTCGCCTTGCTCCCAATAAGGGACACGTAGCGTTAATTGATGCTTTTAACATTTATTACACTAATTATAACAGAGAGAGTCGGCTTTTAATTGTTGGAAAAGAAGACGAGCGCTTAACCAAGTACACCACATTGCTTTATGAGCAGGTAAAATCTTTAGGTCTGGAAGACGCAGTAGTATTTACAGGGGGATTTTCTGATCAAGCCCTTAAGGCGTACTATCTTGTTTCTCACGTCTTTATGATTACCAGTGAGCATGAAGGATTTTGTGTGCCCCTAGTTGAATCTATGGCAATGAAATTACCGATTGTAGCCTATGGCTCATCTGCTATTCCCTACACAGTAGGAAAAACCGGGTTGGTGTGGGAACAGCCAGACCCTTATTTGCTGGCTGGATCAGTAGACAATATAGCTAGAAATGAGTTTATTAGTGCCAAACTAGGTGATATGGCGTGGCGTCGCTACAAAGAAAATTTTGCAAATGAACAGATTGAAGCCAGGTTTATGGCAGCGATAAAGAGCCTCGAACTATGAAAATTGCAATAGTTGTTCAGCGCTGCCACGAAAGCGTAGTAGGAGGTTCGGAAGCCTTAGCCTGGCAATATGCTACTTTATTAAGTCATCAATTCCAGGTGGATATAATTACCACAACGGCAGTAGAGTATACAAACTGGGACAATGTGCTATCCCCAGGAGTTGAAAACAAACAAGGCATAAGTATTCATCGCTTCCCAGTTACTATTGGTAGAAGTGCCTATTGGCATAAAATACATGCACGACTTATACGAGATTTTCAGGATTTAAAGTCTAGTCATAACGGAGCAGAAAATAGTAGACGAATACCTTGGAGCATTGCCCTTCAAGAAGAATTTATCCGCCGTCAAGGTCCATACTCAGACTCCTTGATTTATTTTCTAAAACAGCGGTGGATGTACTATAAATCTATTATATTTGTAACTTATCTTTATCCAACAACTTACTTTGGAATAGCTGAAGTTCCCCCTGAACGGATAATGCTAGCGCCAACGCTCCACGACGAACCACCCGCCTACTTGACTGCCTATAAATATATGGCTCGCAGAGCGCGTTCCCTGGTATGGCTAACTAACGCTGAAAAAATTTTGGGAGAGGAATTATGGGGAGAGTTGCCAGGTAGGGTAGTATCTATGGGTGTTAAAACAATACCTTATAGTCCTTTTAAAGCGGAATACCCATATATACTCTACTGTGGTCGTATTGATCCAAGTAAGGGATGTCATGAGCTGATTAATTTTTTTATTCAGTTTAAGCAAAGCTATCCATCTAATTTGCGTTTGATTTTAACTGGGAAGGATGAACTTGGGATACCATCTCATAATGAGATTGAATTTCGAGGATTTGTTTCACCCCAAGAGAAGTTCCAATTGATGGCTGGAGCGTCTATTTTTGTTATGCCTTCACCGTTCGAAAGCTTTAGTATAGTGACTTTGGAAGCAATGGCTCAACGCACACCCGTATTAGTGAATGGCTCTTGTCAAGTTTTAGTGGAGCATGTTGTGCGTAGTGGAGGCGGAAAAATTTATCATGACTATGAAGGCTTTTCAAATGCAATCCAAGAATTGATGGCAGCTCAGAACCAGCTGGTTGAGATGGGTAATATGGCAAGGAGGTATGTTGTCTCTAATTACACCTTTGACAGCGTTCAGAAATGTCTGATTGAAGAGATTAATGCACCATTTATTCCAAGAGAGGGGCGAGGGAAAACCCCATAAATACCAGGGGCAGCTTTGGAGGAAAAGTAATACAGTTAGTCCTAAAGATTATGTAGGTGGATATAAAGTCATGAAGCCGCTGGCTATAGTAACACCGTGGTTTGGGAGAGATTTAAAAGGAGGAGCAGAGCAGCAGTCATGGCAAGTAGCGACACGACTTGCACGTAGGGGACATACAGTTGAGGTGCTAACAACGTGCTCTAGCTCTTTTCATGATGATTGGGCTGTTAACCATCTCAGAGCTGGATTGAGCCAGGAGCAGGGCGTAAAAATTCGGCGCTTTCAAGTTGATCAGCGCGATCGCGATACATTTGATCGTGTTAATGGCTTGATGCTGAGTTTACCATCTTCAGACCTCCATCCTGGAGTTAGCCCAATAAATTTAGAAGACGCAGATATTTTTTGTAAGGAAAATATTAACTCGACCCAGTTACTGAATTATTTAGAAAGTCAGCAAAACTCCTATCAGGCGTTTCTGTTTATTCCCTATCTTTATGGCCCGATTTTGAAGGGATTACCACTTGTTGCCAGTCGGGCTTTTTTGCAACCTTGTTTACATGATGAGGTTTATGCTTACTTGCCTCAAGTTGTTAATATTTTCCATCAGGCTCAGGGGTTATTGTTTATTAGTGAGGGTGAAGCTCAACTGGCAAAACACTTGTATGGCCCAGGAATTATTGCTAAAAGCATTGTAGCGGGTGCAGGTGTGGAGGCGGGTGAATATTATAATGATGCGATTAGTAAAATCGGAGATTTTTCAGTCAAACAAGAGCGTTTTATTCTTTACTTGGGTCGGCGGGCTTCAAGGAAGAATACAAATTTGTTAGTGATGGCTTATGCAGCTTTTAAGCATAAGCATCCAGACTCTAGTTTGAGGTTAGTTCTTGCTGGTCCAGGAAATACATCTTTTAATGGTGTGCCGGGGTTGGTTGATTTAGGTTTAGTCGAAGAGAGTCAAAAAGAGGCATTACTGGCTAACTGCCTAGCTCTATTTCAACCAAGCCAGAACGAAAGCTATTCTCGCGTGATTATGGAAGCTTGGTTTTATGGGCGACCTGTTGCTGCCTATCGCGATTGTTTAGCTACTGCCATGGCTGTAGAGTGCGCTCAAGGGGGTTGGCTAGCAGAGACAGAAATTGAATGGGCAGAACTGTTGGCGGAAATTGACCAGATGGGAGACGACCAACTGGCAAAGTATGGAGCTAATGGTCAAGCCTATGCGAAAGAAAATGCAGTATGGGATAAGGTAATTGAGCGGTATGAAGCTGCATTAGGATTATCTAAAAAACCAAGAGCAGTTGCAACCAAGCCAATCGGTGGAAAGCTTAAGGAAATCCATCAACTACTCCCTAATCTTTGCTATGGAGATGCTATCTCTAATCACGCCCTAGTAATTAGGAACTATCTACGCAGGTGTGGATATCAATCAGAGATTTTTGTCAGGTATGTGGATCACAGAGTCGCTGATCAAGTCACAGTATTTCAGCCAAAGTGCATCAGTGCTCAAGCGGGGTTAATTTACCACCATTCAATTGGTTCTGAACTCACGAAGCATGCGCTCGCTCACCCAGGTTCTAAATGTCTGATATATCACAACATTACGCCTGCTAAGTTTTTTCGACCTTACAGACCAGACTTTGCTGAAATTCTGGAAAAGGGTCGTGAAGAATTGAAGCAACTTGCTCAGCACTTCTCAATATCTGTAGGGGTTTCTGCCTACAATGCTGCTGAACTTGTAGCATTTGGGTTTCATCAACCAGGGGTACTACCGATCGCAGTAGATCCTCGAAAGTGGGATATGCCTGCGGATGCTTCATTGATGGAGCAATTACAAGATCACAAATCCAATCTGCTTTTTGTTGGTCGTATAGTTCCGAACAAATGTCAAGAGCATCTTCTGCAAGCTTTCTCTGAGTACCTGACGATGGATCGGGAGGCGCGGCTGATTCTGGTTGGACAGGGTGACACCAATGATCCGTACTACTGCTACCTGATTAACACGATTCAAAAACTGAACTTGACGGGGTATGTCCTGGTTTCAGGGCAAGTCAATGATGCTCAATTGTTGGCATTTTACCGGACTGCACACTTATTCTGGTCGATGAGTGAACACGAAGGTTTTTGTGTGCCCCTGGTTGAAGCCATGTGGTTTGATATTCCTGTTTTTGCATATAAGAGTAGCGCTGTACCAGAAACATTAGGCGAAGGTGGGCTGATGTTTACCAGCAAAAATGAGCTTGTGCAGTTGGCTGCTGTTGCCAAGTTGCTTGTGAAAGATGAATCCCTCAGGTCAAAAGTTATAAAAGCACAACGTAGAAGAGTAGAAAAATTTACTTCTACAGCAGTCAACGAAAAGTTAAGTAGCCTGATCTTGAAAATGGAACAGAGCGCTCAATAAATATATGAAACTAACAGAGCTGAAGAAAAATTGGGACGAATTTGGCAGACAAGACCCCCTCTGGTCCATTTTAACTGATCCGACTAAAAAAGGCAATAGGTGGAAACCAGAGGATTTTTTTAAGACGGGTCAATCAGAAATAGAAAGTGTCATCAAGTACATTGAATCTTTAGGGGTTTCTTACTCTCGAAAAAGAGCTTTGGACTTTGGGTGTGGTGTTGGACGACTCACTCAGGCACTTTGCCAATATTTTGATGAATGTTGCGGTATAGACATTGCTCCGTCAATGATAGAACTGGCAAAGCAATACAATCGCCACGGTGCTAAATGTCGATACTACCTTAATGAAGACGACGACATCAAATTATTCGAAGACAACTTTTTCGATTTTATCTATTCCAAAATAGTTCTTCAACACATTAATCCGGAGTATAGCAAAAACTATATAAGCGAATTTTTGCGTATTCTTGCTCCTAAAGGTTTACTTGTTTTTCAGATCCCCAGTGAGCTAGCTCCTGTTGAGTCACTTGAGCGTCTGGTAGACTCTGCTTATCAAGCGCAAATTACTTGGCAAGAAGCATTTATTAATGCCAAGTCTGGAGCCCAAACTAGTGTTCGAGTCAAGGTAAAAAATGTTAGTGATATTACCTGGCCTTCCTTTGAAGGCTCTAATGGAAAATATCATATTAATCTAGGCAATCATTGGCTGGATGAATTCGGCAATCTTCTTGTAAATGATGACGGAAGAGAACCATTGCCAGAAAATCTGAAGCCTGGGGAAGAAGTAGACATTTTACTAACCGTTTCTGTTCCCCTAGAACCCGGAAACTACATTCTGGAATTGGACATGGTTCACGAGCAGGTAACTTGGTTTAGAGATAAGGGTTCTCAGACAACGAGAGTTCCATTCCTGGTTGAGGGTACAACTCAAATCAACGGTATAAGTCGTAGGATTTTGAACTTCTACCGCCAGGTTAGGGGTATTGATCTGCCCAAAGGCAGTTCGCCGTTCTTTGTACCTAGCATGGAAATGTACGGCGTACAGAAGGATGTAGTTCTGGAATTGATTGGTAGCCTGGGGGGGAAAGTTTTAGATGTTCAGCCAGACTTTTCAGTAGGTCAAGGTTGGTTAAGCTTCCTTTATTGCGTTACTAAAGAATAAACACGGCTGGGATATTGCACGACGAGTGTTTCCATCCAAAGAAATTCTCTCAACACTTATGACTTTTATCTAACTTTTTGATGATTTTTAGATGATTTTTAGCGATTGTCAAAGTTATTATGGGGGGTTAAACTTTTACATAAGCTCAATCCCTTGATAAAGGTACTCGATTAAGACACTTATTAGCTCGACTTCATCGCCGGGCTCTAAAGCTACTCGAAGTCAGTAGAAATGCTTTCATCTATCAGTTCGATTGTTGCTGCACTAACTGAAATCTGGTTCTATTCCGCTGCCTTTTCTGAATCATATTTGAATTCAGCAATGCCAGTTTATCTGGGTACAAAGCTTGCTCAACCACAGTTCCATAAAACCGCCTTCAGGAGTTAGATCGTGAAGAATCAACTGTTATCTCTGAATCCTCAGCTTTTATTGCTGCCAATGCTTGCCTTGCTGATCAGCCCAGGTAAGGCTAGTGCCCAATTCGCAGCGCCTTTGTCGGTAACTGTCACCAACGACAAACCTGCCGCTACCGGTACCAACAAGGGCAATGGGTATGGGATAGAAGGCGTGAGCAACAATAGCTACGGTGTTTACGGTGCCAGCACCAATTCGTCGGGTGTTACAGGCACCAGCACTAGTCAATACGGCGTGTACGGCTTCAGCCAAAACACCAATTCTGCTGGCGTGTACGGAGCTAGCGTCAATGGCTACGGCTTGTACGGCCTCAGCACCAATGCAGACGCTGTGTTCGGTATCACCTCCAGTGTCAGTAGATATGCAGGCTACTTCAGTGGTAATTTGCTCGTGACGGGCACCCTCCAAAAAGGGGCAGGATCGTTTAAGATTGATGATCCCCTTGATCCCGCAAATAAGTACCTCTCCCACTCCTTTGTGGAAAGCCCGGACATGATGAACATCTACAACGGGATTGTAGCTCTGGACGCAAAGGGCGAGGCTTGGGTGCAAATGCCGAAGTGGTTTGAAGCCCTCAATCGCGATTTTCGCTACCAGCTCACCGGGATTGGTGGCTTTGCTCCGGTTTACATCGGGCAAGAAATGGTGGGCGATCGCTTTAAGATTGCAGGAGGGAAACCTGGGATGAAAATTTCCTGGCAGGTCACCGGCATCCGCCATGACGTTTACGCCAACGCTCACCGAATCCAGGTGGAGGAGAACAAGCCAGTGGCTGAACGTGGTTACTACCTACATCCAGAATTGTACGGTCAGTCACCGCAGAAGAGCGTGGCGTGGGCAGAGCATCCCGAGATTATGCAGCGGGCGCAGCAACAGCAGCTGGCTAACCAACAACCAGCAAGGCAAGGACAACTGGCTGCAACCATTGACAATAAAGATGCCAGGCTCAAACAGCAAGCTATTGAGATTACCCACCTCAGGGATGAAAGCAAGAAGATGCAAGCAGAATTGGATCAAACCAAGAATATGCGAGCAGAATTGGACGAGCTAAAGAAGCAGTTTAGTCAGCTTGCAGCCCCTAAGCGAGCCCTGCTTTCTCAACCTGTCGCATCCACTCAGCCCAACAACTAGAAACTTTAGATCTCCAGATCCCCCTAATCCCCTGAAATTCGGGAGGTTGGGGGGATTGCTACTTTTTTCTCTAGGTTCGGCTTAAATATCATATTAACCATTAAAATTATTTGGTGCGAAGCTTGCTCAACCACAGTTATATAAAACCGCCTTCAGGAGTTAGATCGTGAAGAATCAATTTTTGTCTGTGCGTCAGCTTTTGGTGCTGCCAATATTAGCATTACTTATCAGCCCAGGCAAGGCTAGTGCCCAAATAGCTTTGCCTCTAGCGGGAACTACCAACAGCACCTCCCCCGCCCTTTCGATTACCAACAGCGGCAGTAGCTATGCGATACTAGGCAATAGCCCCAGTTCCGCCGGTGTGGCAGGCACCAGCAGTAGTAGCATCGGCGTATTAGGCACAAGCCAAACTAGCATCGGCGTGGCTGGCTCCATCCCCGCAGGCAGTAAGGGTGCCGCCGTGGTTGGCTACGCCAGTGCCAGTACATATGCAGGACTTTTCAGTGGTTTTGTGGCCGTGAGTGGTAATTTGGCCGTGACCGGCACCCTCCAAAAAGGTGCAGGGTCGTTTAAGATTGATGATCCCCTCGATCCCGGCAATAAGTACCTCTCCCACTCCTTCGTCGAAAGCCCGGACATGATGAACATCTACAACGGAATTGTAGCTCTGGACGCAAAGGGCGAGGCTTCGGTGCAAATGCCCAAGTGGTTTGAAGCCCTCAATCGCGATTTTCGCTACCAGCTCACCGGTATCGGTGCCTCTTCTCCAGTATACATCTCGCAAGAAATGGTGGGTAATCGCTTTAAGATTGGGGGAGGGAAACCTGGGATGAAAGTTTCCTGGCAGGTCACTGGCATTCGCCATGACGTTTACGCCAACGCCCACCGAATCCCGGTGGAGGAGAACAAGCCCGTGGCTGAACGTGGTCACTACCTGCATCCAGAATTATACGGCCAGTCACCACTCAAAAGCGTGGCGTGGGCAGAGCATCCCGAGATTATGGGGCGAATGCAGCAACTGGCTAACCAACAACCAGCCAGGCAGGGGCAATTGGCTGCAACCATTGACAATAAAGATGCCAGGCTCAAACAGCAAGCTCTTGAGATTACCCAGCTCAGGGATGAAAGCAACAAGATGCGAGCAGAATTGGACGAGCTGAAGAAGCATTTCAGTGCGCTTTGGGCACCTTCGCCCACCCTGGTTTCTGAGCCTGTAGCATCCAAGGTCAGCAAGTAGACACTTTAGAGCCCCCCAAACCCCTGAATATCAGGGGTTTCAACGTTCCCCAAAGTTGAGCCAGTCCTGCTCACACAACGGTTTTATGGCTGGACACAATTAAGCACTCAAAAGGTTTACAATTCCTCCAGAGGCTCCGGATCACAACGCGGCCATGGAGGCGGCTTTTTTGCAATGACTAATTACTCATACATTGGGTCAGAGCTGGAGCTATTTCGGGAAGCTCAGAACTGGAAAACCTATTACAGCCATCTCCTTAAAAGCTATTTAGGCAATGAGGTACTGGAAGTAGGTGCAGGTATTGGAGCAACGACTGAGGCACTTTGTAAAGGAAGTCAAAGACGTTGGGTTTGCCTGGAACCTGATCCACTGCTAGTAGACACATTAAAGTCTTCAATCATTAATGGGTTGCTGCCAAAATGTTGTGAGTTAAAGTTAGGAACGTTATCAGATTTAACTGTTGACAAGAAATTTGAAACTATTATTTATATCGATGTTCTGGAACATATTAAAAATGATAGAGCCGAGACTAGACTTGCTGCTAATCACCTCAGAGATGGTGGATTTCTAGTAGTGCTGGCTCCAGCTCACCAATGGCTTTTTACTCCATTTGATAAATCCATAGGTCATTATCGTCGGTACAACAAAAGTATGTTGTCGGCAATAGTGCCAGAAAATCTCAAATGTGTCAGCTTAATGTATTTAGACTGTATCGGATTAATTGCTTCTTTGGGTAATCGTTTTATTCTTAAAAGTAAAATGCCAACTAGGAAACAAATAAAATTGTGGGATCAAGTCATGGTTCCTCTATCTAAAAAGATTGATCCCTTAATTCAATATTCAGTTGGAAAATCAATACTGGGAGTATGGCAAAAACAAACTTAGCACGTTAATAAATTATGAATACGCTTTCATCCATTAAATTGAGATTGCTGAAATCACAATTTTTATTGTTTTTATGTGTCTCTTTTACCTTGGTTTTTTTAGTTATTAAAGATTTCTCT
This sequence comes from uncultured bacterium, assembly GCA_964250845.1. Classification (GTDB taxonomy): domain Bacteria; phylum Cyanobacteriota; class Cyanobacteriia; order Cyanobacteriales; family Chroococcidiopsidaceae; genus CAXUIG01. The sequence continues at coordinate 30,889 of CAXUIG010000028.1, forward strand.
GGTTCACTGGCTGGAGGTGGCGATATAGAGTATTGGGAATATACGGGATTTTATTTTGCTAAAAATCTAAGCTTACTACCGTTTCCCCATCTGGATTTAGTTAATAACCAAGCTTTCTACCCGTATGGAACCTCCGGTGTATTTCAACCTTGGTCAATTGAACGAGATAGTTTATACGCTATCTTTTATTCACTTTTTGGCATTGGTCCTTGGTTGCAAATCTACTATCTTCTTACCGTATTAGTTACAGCTATTGGAACTTTGAATCTGCTAGTTCAAGACTACGGTCTGATTCGCGCTACTGGGGCTGGATTGTTAGTTTCGGTATTTAGTTTCTATACAATCCACAAATATCCCCACCACCTCAGCTATGCAGTTTTTCACTGGACTGCCCTCAGTTTAGTAACTGACTTCCTCATAGTTAAAAGGGTCACTTTAAGGCAACACGTATCTCTAAAACTAATTTTATTAAGAGTTTGTTTGCTTATCCTGTCGTTAGGTCAGGAGTTGGGATACATAGCTGGCTTCGCTTTGATGTCCTTAACAGTTTCTACTATTTTTATTGCTGTGCTACTCGTTTACAGATATTTCAAAAAAAGATGGAACTTAATAGAGCACAGGACAGTAATCACATACAAAAGTGAGTTTTTTGCCTATCCTCGTACATGTTTTGCTTTACTAAGCTTAAGTGTTGTTATTGGCTATATTTATCTACCCTTGGTTATTCAGATTTCTAGGGAAGCTAAAAAGTTTGACTTTACTGGAGTTCCTAGCGGAGCTTGGTGGGCCAACCCCTTGAGATTACTGATTCCATTTTTCCCCTTCCTTAACCCAGGACAAGTTGTGTTTGAACAAGTGCTTGGGGATTCACCAGAAGGTTTGGGGGCTGGAAGCCCTGGCTGGTTTTTGCTCATCCTTGGGATTGTAGGGCTATGGCAGTCACGCAAACAAATTACCATTTTTATACCCCTAATTCTCATTTTCTTACTCTGCCTCTTCTACCACCCAGCTAATTTCCCCACACTTAAAATATTTCCCTGGTTTACCTTCAATCGGGCTCAAGGTCGCTGTACTGTCATCTACCCAGTTATATTTTGTCTTTTTGCCCTGAATATTAACTTTGATCGGTTGCGTGTACGTAGTAGACAGTTACTTTCAGCGCTCTTAGTCTGTTTGGCTTGCACTGAGCTTTACACTGCTTACTCCCTCAAGGTCTATCAGCCTTACTTATTTGACAAGAATTTCTTTAGTTACATGAACTACGTTAAAGAGCAACCAGGAGAAGCAGTTCTAGATTGGCCATTCTGTGTATCAGGGGGTAATGGTATAGGTTTAGACAGTCTTTGCCCGTATTTTTTCAAAAATGGGACAATTTTCGCCTTGAGAAGATTTCATCAGAAGAAAGTTATGGGTCAATATTTTGGTCGGTTGCATCCTGACCAAATTCAGCCCTATCTTCAGGCTGGCTGGGACAAACTGTTTTTCCCTGACAGTCCAGATATTTTCAAAGCAGCTGAACAAAAACGCTGCTTTCGTCCCCAAGAGTGGTCCTTCTTTACAAATTTTTATAAGTTCAACGACTTCGCTGGCATTAATCTTTATGTGGATTTATTACCAAAAGCCTGTGTTAATGAGTTTTATGCACGTTTCGGCACTCCTACTGTCGAAACAAAAGTACCATGGGCAGGTAAAGTCAAATTTATTACAAAAACTCCTCAGTTAAGAAATCAAGTTAACTTAGCTTTGGGTACTGGCTTGAAGTTTGAAACTTTTCTAGATATATCTGAATCTAACTTGCTTCGAGTTAAGTCGCCTTATGGTTTAAGTATTACCGGACTGAGCGAGATTGAGAAAAATGCTCAAGGTAGTAGCTGGCGTTGGGCTCTAGGTCCAGAAACTCGGCTAACCTTTAAGCTGCCTAGATCTCAATCCCTAGCGTTAGTTTTCAGTTTCGTGAATCCCATTAGCAATCAGGATGTGGTTGTTGAAGCAAATGGAGTAACTGTAGGGAGATTTGTTGGCATAAACCAAGGTGATATCATCAAGCGTCGGGTTGAATTCCAAAGTATTGAAGGGTTGAACGCAGTAGTTTTTAAGTACAAAAGTTGGAACCAAAATAAAATCACATTTGCGCCCAATGACCCTCGATTTATGGCTATTGAATTCACACAGCTTGCAATCGACTAAAAATAGTCATTCAGAAGCCTAAAAATGATGGAGGCGCAGATGAAATACGTCAATAATCTCAAAGACCTAGACCTGGAACTTAAAAGAGTCGCTGAAAAATTTAGTATTTCTGATGATGAATTTCGACGAGCATTATGTGAATTTTGCTATGTAGTAGATGCAAGTTTACCTGAAGACCCATATTCTCAAGAATATTATGATGCTCAGATGAAGCTCTACCTAGATATCTCAGGAAAAAATTGCTATTCAATTGAAAATGAACGTTCAGATTTTGATTTCCATGCATTGAGAGATCAACCGTATCCCTATTGTACAAAAAGTCCAACTACGGTAGGAGATCAATTAATCGCTCAAGGGTTTTTAATAAAACATATGAATTTAGCCCCGAATTCTCGTTTGGTGGAATTCGGTCCTGGCTGGGGTAATACGACTTTACATTTTGCTCAGATGGGTTATGAGGTTACCGCTGTAGACGTTGAACAGTCTTTTATTGATCTGATCACATATCGCGCCGAAAGGTTATCACAAAACCTTAATTTAGTTCACAGAGATATGTTGGCATTTGTAACTTCTGAGAAGTATGATGCGGCGATATTTTTCGAGTCTTTCCACCATTGTGCTAATCATTTAAAATTACTTAAAAATCTCGATAATTTAATTAATAAAAATGGCTTGGTTGCTTTCGCCGCCGAGCCAATTGCAGATTTTCCCTATCCCTGGGGAGTGAGATTAGATGGAATTTCAGTATGGTCTATCCGTAAATTTGGCTGGCTTGAGCTTGGTTTTGATACGTCATACTTTATGAGAACACTATTGCTACTTGGTTGGACACCTAAAAGATACCGTTCTGATGCTAGTCCCTTAGCTGATGTGATTATAGCCAGAAAAAGCAATATGTATTATGAACCAAGTGAGATTACTCTTGGGCCGGATGAATGTAAGACTTGGGCACCGAAAGAAACAGATCCAAATCTGAAATTGCGCTTTACGCACGCCAACTCTGTTATGACTTGTGAAAAGGATATTAATATAAATTTCATTGAGTTTGGCATTGATAACTATGCACCGTTTGATTTAGATGTAACACTAAGTGCTGGGAGTTCAAGCAAAAAATTTAGGGTGCAACAGCATTCTGAAGGGATATATAAAATACCAGTTCAGGATTGGAATGGTCAAATAACTATTAGTAGCAAAACCTGGCAACCTTCAAGAATTTGGCCTTGCAGTGACGACAGAGAGTTAGGTGTAGCTGTACGTTATTTTCGTTTCATTGCTACCTAATCGCCTCTAAGCTCTTGACTTGCTTGTCAAACAAATCAGTCAGAATGCTTAACACTGGTCGCTTTCGCACCAAAATGCTGCAACTAAGTGCCATCCCAGACTGAAGAGAAATCGGTCTGCCATTTACCATCAGTGACTGACGCTCTAGCTGGATTTTGGCTGGAAAAGCATAGAACTTATGTTCCTGAGTTGGAGGCAAAGTGTCAGAACCAACCGCCACCAGTTTACCTTTGATACTGCCAAATTCAGTTGATGGGAAAGAATCAATTCTGACATCCACATCCATCCCCTCGCGCACAAATCCAATATCTCGATTCGTCAAAAATACAGAGGCTACTAAATTATCATTAGGCACTATTGTCAGTAGCGTCTGTGTCGTATTCGCAACAAACCCCTGTGAGCGAGGCTTTAAATCAAACACCACACCTGCAACAGGAGCCTTTAGTTCTTGGTACTCAAAGGTTTGTTTCGCCTGACTAAGCTGCGCGTCTATTTCCGCTATCTTTTTCTTATTGTCCAGTCGCTCTCGACTCAGTTGGGTATTAATTTCCGCAATTCTTTTCTGATTGTCTGCAATTTTGCTAAAAATTTCTTTGTCTGATGAAGCAATTGTGTTTTGCAGCTGTTCCCTTGCCTGGGAAATCGAGATCGCCAGACGTTGTTGCTCAATTGTCAAGTGAGCTACTTCATCTTGACGAGTTAAAACTTCTTGCTGTTGATGTTCGGTTTGCAGTTTAGAAATTGCTCCCGTTGCAGCCAGTGGTGCAACTCGGTTCATAATTCCTTGATTCAGGACTAGCACATTTTTGGCAGTTGTTAATTGTGACTGAGTCTGCGATCGCTGTTTTTCTAACTCCTGAATATGCAATTGCGCCGCTGCTACGCGAGAATGAACTTCTGCTCTACTTACTGCCAACAGTCGCTGTTGGTTAGCGCTGAATTCTCCGTCTGCTCCACCTTTCGGCTTGAGTTCGTTAGTTTGAGCCTGGTAAAACTGATTTTCTGCTATCAAGGTAGCCCGCAGCAGAGTCAGAGATGCCAAGTCTGAACCGCCAGTTCCCTGGTCTCCACTGAGAGCGGCGTTGTAAAACTGATATTCTTGCTCGAGGCTGGCTCGGAGTTTTGTCAAAGACTGTAAGTCAGCTTTAGGCACAGTGGGGTCAAACGTGAGTAAGACTTGATCTTTGTGAACGACCTCACCATCTTGGACGCGAATCTCACGCACAACCCCTGATGTTGGCGCTTTGATTTCTTTCACCTCACCCTTTGGTTCCAATTTGCCTGTTGCCAGCACCGTTTCATCTAATTGAGTAACCGCAGCCCAAACCAGACCTGAGGTGGTTGCGCCCACGAGCAGCCAGACTAAGACACGCGACCAAAGGGCTGGTCGTTCCAGGATAACTGACCCGTCGCGCAGTATCTGCGGTGAGTCACGCACATCGCGCACTCGCGCCGCTCCGTTGCCCAAGACGCTGTTGCCGTTAGGATAGGATTTAGGCGAGTCAGATCCTGTCGAAGACTTCAAAGTTGCGACTCCTGTTGTTGATAAAGACAGTAGTAGCGCCCTTTGAGCGCCATTAATTCAAAGTGGGTGCCTTGCTCGACCACGGCACCTTGATCCATGACCACGATTACATCTGCATTGCTCACGGTAGCGAGGCGATGGGTGATGAAAAATACCGTTCGACCCCGAAACACCTCTGCTAGGTTGTTACACACTTGCCGCTCGCAATTGTAATCGAGAGCGCTGGTTGCTTCGTCCAAAATCAGCAGGTTGGGGTTTTGGAGTACAGTGCGGGCGATCGCAAGCCGCTGGCGCTGCCCACCCGACAGCGCCGACCCCCGCTCACCCACCATGGTGTTATAGCCATTGGCTAAAGACATGATAAACTCATGCGCCGCCGCAATTTTTGCCGCCGCAATAATTTGATCTGTACTGGCTTCTGGATTAGTTAGGGCAATGTTTTCCTGTACCGTCCCATTGAATAACAGAGTATCCTGGAGCACAGTACCAATCTGGCGGCGGAGGGAATACAGCTCAACTTTACCGATTTCATACCCATCAATTTGAATTCGACCCGCTGTTGGTTCATAAAGGCGAGAAAGCAATTTCGTCAGCGTACTCTTGCCAGAGCCACTCTCACCCACAATCCCCACAAAGGCACCAGCAGGAAATTCCAAATTAATGTTCCTCAATTGCAGTGGTCCACTGGTCATGAAGCGGAAGGAAAGCCCCTCATATTTAACCGCCCCTTTGATCTGTGGCATTGGGATGTTGTGGCGGTTTGTCGCATCCACCTCGGCGGGGGCATCGAGAATATCACTGAGCCGTTCAATCGACAGCGCTGTTTCTTGGAAGTTCTGCCACAACTGCACCAGACGCAGCAGTGGGCTGGTGACGTAGCCAGCAATAATGCGGAAGGCAATCAGCTGACCCAAAGTCAGTTGATTATCTATAACTAAAGACGCCCCAACCCAGAGCAGCAGCAGCCCAGAGAACTTATTCAAAAAGCCACTGATTGAGCTAGCCGTACTAGAAGTCAGCACCGTCTTAAAACCCGCACTGATGTAGCGGGCATAGCGTTCATACCACTGCCAGCGGGATTTCAGCTCAATATTCTGCGCTTTAACCGTTTGAATGCCGGAGAGAACTTCGACCAGATAGGATTGCATATCCGCATAGCGCTCGGCTTTAGTGCGTAACTGCCCTCGCACAACCGGAGACACAAAAATTGTTAACAGCGCAAATAGCGGCACGGTTGCCAACGCCACAATAGTTAACAGCCAGCTGTAAAACAGCATGACTGCGATATAAATCACGGAGAAAACCGCATCCAGCACCACCGTCAGAGCCGTACCAGTTAGAAACTGACGGATATTTTCTAGCTCATTAATCCTTCCGGCAAGTTCGCCGACGCGACGGCGATCAAAATAATTCAATGGCAGTCGGAGTAAGTGATCAATCACTTCCTCACCGAGGCTGAGGTCAATTCGGTTCGTGGTGTCCGCAAACAAATAAGTGCGAAGGCTGGTCAGTAGTGCCTCAAACACAGCCACCCCCAGCAAAAAGATTCCCAAAACATTCAAGGTGTCACGACTGCCTTGTATCAGCACCTTGTCAATAATCACCTGGGTAATCAAGGGGTTAGCAAGGCCAAACAGCTGCACAAAAAACGCAGCAATTAGGACTTCTGTGAGTACCTTGCGATATCGGTAGATGGCTGGGAGAAACCACCGTAAGCTGAACTTCTCTTGCCGTTCCCCAGCGCGAGGTTGTAGCAGCAGCACCTGCCCCCCATCCCCCCAAGCCTCAGCCAAATCTCCTGGTCGCTGGCACACAATTCCAACTTCCGGTCGGGCTAACACCAGCTCTTGCTCGCTAATGCTGTAGAGAATCGCAAAACTATCATAATAGCGAATTATGGCTGGTGCTTTGAGTCGGTTAATTGCTGAAAAAGGTACTTGCACCAATTGGGCGTTCAATCCGATCATTTCTGCGATCGCCCCTATTGTTGGTAGCGAAACTCTCCCGGCAGAATTCATCTGATTTTCCAACACTTTACGGATCATGCCCCGTCGAAACGAGACGCCCGTATACTGACTCAACATTTCAAAGCAAGCCAGTGGTGCATCAATTGAACCTCGTCCCCGCACGTAGGGATATTTGGGGGGTGGAGCGAGTGGATCATCTGGAGGTTGCTCAGGGGCAAAGGGAATTAAAGACAGGTCTAATCGCTCAATGTCTGTTGCTGGTGTAACTGGAAGTTGGAGTGAGCGCAAGCCCAGCAACCGGGCACCCCGTATTCCTTCAACTTTCAACGACTGTCCTGAGCCATTGAGAGTCAAACGGCTGCCTGTGGCAAAACCCCCCACTGCCCCACTACTCACCAGCCAAAGGCGATCGCAATCCAGCACAGTACTATCCACCCGACCTGGTGGTAAATTCAGCACCACTGCCTCTTGCCAAACCTGGAGTGCCAACTCTTTAAGCTGAGAGCGTCCATCTGCTCTTCGCTGTAGTTCCAGGCTCAACAGCTCAAAGACTTCACTCAGAGAACAACGCTGCCGCAGATGCTTACCGAAAGCCGGTTCTGCTTCCAAACAGGCCAAAAAATCCTCAGCTGGGAGATTAATGCCAACGACTTCTGTAGAAGCGATCGCTGTTTCGCAGGCAATTCCCCGCATTAATCCCACCCAGCCTAGAACTTCTCCTGGCCCCACCAACTGTAAACTCACAGACATTTGTGTTTGCTGGTCATGGCCTAACAGTCGGGCTTGTCCCTGATAGATAATCGTTACCAAAGCTGGCATTTTTTCCCGGACGAGGATTGGTTGCCCGATGCGGTAGCGCCCGAGTTGGCATTTTTGCGCCAACTGTTGCAAAGCATTTACTCCCAGTTGCTCGAAGCCAGCAGTTTTGGCGAGCTGGGCTTGAATTTCCAATGTCAAAACACTTTCAGTCATTGGTGTTCACGAGAACTCCGTTTGATGAATCGTCGTGGAGCAAAAACGATGCTGCGCTTTGATAACGCAACGGTCCTAGTTCTTGGATCTGTTGTTTGAGCCAGTTTTCAAACAGTTCATCAATCAAGTAACGGCGCATTTGATCATCTAATTGTGCTGGCAATAATTTTTCGAGTCGGATGATCATCGACCATTCTTCCAGACGATTGGGAGGCCACAGCTGACCTGGCTGACTAATCGATAGAATGTTGGCGATCGCCGGGTGCAGTTGACTTAACGGCACTGGGCCAATCACTCCTCCGGTTTGAGCCTCTGGTCCACAGGAGTATGCTTTCGCCAACTGGCTAAAAGACTGCTCTTTTTGCTGAATCCGAAAATAAATCTCTTGGGCAAGAAGAGCGTCTTTGGTACGTAGCAAGGAACATATTACTTGGTCGAGAGCGGCTTTGCGAGTCATAAAATACGACTCTACCTTTAGCCCCCAAGTGGCATTCTTAAACTTTTCTAGCAGCACCGGCTGTACAGCCATGTCTACCATTTGTTCTAAGGTCATGCCCTGGTATTGGGCCCACGCCTCCTGTGCTTCCTTTGAAGTAATTTGATACTTAAGGCAAAACTTCTCAATCGCTAAAGAGCGTTCCTCTTCCGTACAATAAAAATTAGCCGTTGCTTGATCTATGACAATGCCTCGCTTTAGTTGCGGCATGAGCTGATAGCGGCTCAACAGCTTAAATATTTCAGGCGCTTGAATCACCTTAGTGCCGAATTGAAAAACTTCTGCCATGCCTTGCGCTGTATACAATAGGGCTTTTATGCCAACTAAAATTTGAGGTTGCCAAGAGCAACAATTTAGCTCTGTTTACTTCACCGCTCTTAGTTTACATTATTCTTTTATCAGTTTATAGTATTTTTGTCAGGCCAATTTGCCAGATTCTATAGAGCTGAATCCTTACGCCCACAACGGGCGCGGGTGTGGGGTTTAGGGTATAGGGTGTGGGGAGAATCCAGCCCAGAATGATTTTGGTTTCATGCCCTTGCCTTGAGGTATGGCTTTGCTCACACCCTACGCCTTGACTCTGCGCCGAGTATGAGCTGCGCTTTAAATTGAATTTCTTTTTTTTTTAAGCTTATATTGGCTAAATCAAATTAAAACTTACACTGTCTTATTAGCTGAACTACTTAACTACTAATAAATTCAAAGGTGGCGAAATTATGTAAAATAAATCCCTTGCAAATACCAGACTTTAAGGCTTTAATTAAGTTAAATTTTCTCCTAAGTGAGTACATAAGTTTATGGTTGCTATTGATTCTAAATTGTTGGCAAAAATTCCTGATTATAACGGCGATGGAAAGAAGGACATTCTCTGGCGC
>CAXUIG010000029.1:0-34526 GCA_964250845.1 uncultured bacterium
TCAGAACCGGGGGTCAATTCCACAGCGACCACTTCCCCCCCCTGAACGCTTACGGTAAAAATCTACTATATCGCCTAACAGATTAGGTAAAAATAGCTGTTCAGGTAGTTGGCACTTAGCATCAATAACCCTTGCATTTTGAATCCAGCAAATAGCTTTTTGCTTACCACCACAAGGTATAGTTTTTGGATAGAGTACAGCTCCAGCCACTCTAGTTCCATGTCCGCCATCAAGAACATAATCCGCTGTTTGAGAAACTTGTCCAGGAATTCAAGACCTTGAGTGATTTGAATTAATTGCTGCTTTCAGAAGAGAATGTCTTTCTTGAATACCACTATCAATCACGCATACCTTTGGAGCGTTTGATGGAGGTGGCTCTAAAGTAAAAGTAGATTCTTCGTCATCAGATAAGCCTTGACGCTGGAGAAGTTCAGCAAACTGGTCTGGCTCACTCACCTCAAAAATATACGGAAAGTTAAAAACTAAATCTTTTAATCCTTTCCCTGAAATTTGAATGCGACAGGAAAAGCTATCTGGTAATTGAGCAGTTCCAAGAGAACCTCCTTCGTCTCGAAAGCCTTCTGTAATCCTGCCTTGATAAAAACAAAAACCAATGAATTCTTCAAATTGTTCCTGTCTTTCCCAAGCGATTGATTCCCAATCTTGCTCTGTTAATTGACGCTTATCCCACCAATTTCTTAATTTCTCCTGAAAATTGGCTTCACTTTCACCAGCTTTGGGTTTTGGTGGATTAGGTAGTTTTGATTGAGTTCCTACACAGGCAACTCCTACTTCAACCGTATATATTTGCTCATCATTGACTTGAGACCAGTGAGCAAGCAGTTCGGGTGAAAGAATATACTCTGGTCGTTTTCTCCCATCAATAAGTTCCCAGATTTCGGCAACTTTGCCTCCACCCCACTCCTCGTTAATGAATTTCCCTATCTTTTTTTGCAGAGCGCTAAGTTCTAAATCTGCTGATGCGCCAATAATATATCCATCTTCTAGCTCAGCAATTACCTCAATACCATATGCTTTAAGACCATCTGGATCAAAAGAATCAGGATCAATCTGTAAGATAATCCGGGCTCGCTTTTCCGGCAGTGGGGGTTTTTCTTCGTCCTTCCGTTTTGCTTGAGTATCTTTCCAATCAGAGACTATGGATAATGCCAAACTCTTAAGTCTACTGCCATGTCCCCACCGATCACTTGCATTTGCTGTTGTGCGAGGATTCTGTTTTCTCCCTCCTGATGGAGGAGTTGCAGCAATTCCAACACTAGCCAGCCTAAGCTGGATATGGGGGAACTGCTCAGAACGTTCAACCATTTAGTTCTCCAAGCAAGCCTATGATTTGTTTTAATAAACCTTAATCTCTTCGATAGCTTCTTCTAAGTGTTCCTGAATTACTAATTCCTCTCGCTCAAGAATCGCTCGCTTAGCGGCATCTTGTGCCACTCTCACTGCTTGAGCAGCAGAGAACCCACTCATCTGCTGAATAATCATAGGCCAGTTGATCGCGCCGACATCAATTGCTGATAGAGTTTGCTTTAGTATAAATTCTAGCTCCTGTTCTCCTGGCTTGGGTACTTCAATCAAGTCATCAAATCGTCTCCAGATGGCAGTATCCAAAGATTTATTCAGATTAGTAGCTGCTACTAAAAGACCAGAGTCAGACTCATACTCGTCCAGGACTTGGAGAAATGTATTCACTACTCGCTTGATTTCTCCTACTTCTTGAGTGTCCTCCCGTGACGAAAGCGATCGAGTCACATTCATCAAGAAACAACAAACATGGATCGAATGATGCCTGATCAAAGACTAGCCTCAAGTTACTGGCAGTTTCACCCAAAAAAGATGATACCATTGCATCGAAGCGGACTTTGAGCAGAGGTAAACCTGTATTCCAAGCTAAACGCTCAGCTCCCAGAGTTTTTCCACAACCAGGAGAACCATACAAGAGAATTTTTTGCCTGTAGCGCAGTCCGTGATGAGCTAACCTATCTCTTGCTGCATACTCACGCTCAATTCGCTGGAAACGTTTCTCAACAGCATTAGGCAGCACCATGTGATGCCGCAGTTTCTCCCTCGGTATGACGGTGACTAAGGGAAGATTGAACCGCTTACTTGTTGGCAGTTCACTCAGAACCTGTAGGTTTTCCGATACCAAAGAGGTTGGCTTACTGTTTGAAGCAGGCTTCTCCTTCTGGGTCTTTTTCTTTATGTTCTCTAATTGGTCAGCTAGCAGCGTATGTCCCTTACTACGCTCTTCCTCAATTACTAGGTACGTGAGCTTGTCAATCGCCTCTGTGTCGGAACTGGCGATCGCCCTAAACAATCTCTTTAGAAGCTCTGCTTTCATCACGCCCCTCAGTATAAGGGGTAGTGCAAGGTTATTTTAGCCCACTACTACCTTTATGTTTTATTTTAGTATACATGTACTATCAAGAGGATGATCAGCCTAAAATATGGTTCTACAGAGTAGAAACGCTCACTCCTGAATAATCTGCGATCTCGACCGCCCCGTTGCTTGTGAGAGAGCATCTATTTCATCGATGTATTCCTGTGGGATACGAGCGCCCACCATCGGGTGACCTACTAACGCCCAAAGCGATGGAATATCTGCTCTCGGTAGGGTTGAGTTTTGAGGTAGCCCGCCATCATTCTGGAAGTGCTCAAGAAACAAGAGCCAGGGTTTACCAACTCTTTAAATCAGGCTCCGAACAGGCGCTTTATGTTATGGCGGAGGAAGCCGCAGCAGAAACCGTCCCTGGCTGAGTTTGATCGGGAGAGAGCGATCTCCGCCATTATGTCAGGGCAACCTGTGATTCCCTTCTGGCTGGATGCTGTGCATCAGCAGATGAGTCAGGGCTAGCCAAAGCTTTGGTTACCAGTTATCTCTGCTTTGAGTTCAGCAGCGGTTGGTCAAGAGTTTAAGGGAGTGGCGTGAGCGCGCTTTGAAGTTTGATCTGGAATAGGCATGAAGCATAGGCGTAGTCGGGGCTAAACTCAGCAAGGCGACTGCCCTGCTGAGTCTAGCCCCATCATCTGCTGACCACTTCTCCCAGTCTGCCCTGTACCAACATGAATTGGGTCAAGTTAACTACACCTATGCTGCAAATTCTTCGTTACCACGGAACTGAGCTAATCGAGTGAGCCAGAGTTGCTCATAGAGAGGCATCTGTTCCGTGGTAAATATGAACTCGTTGTATGACCCATCACCGATTAGGTAGAGCAAGGCTGCCTGTTCCACTGGATACAATGATTTGACTAGGATGTAATAAGCAGCCAATTGGATGATTTTGTCCTGAATCCAGTCAAGGGAAGTTTTTGCCTTCAAAGAAGTCTTTAGATCGCTGAGAGTTAGACTCCCTCGGTAGAATCCCACTTGGTCGAGCCTTCCTAAATACTGATGTCTAAAGCTGACAATCATTTGCTCTGAGAGCAAGGAAGATCCAAAATAAGGCAGCAACTGTTTAAGAGCTTGAAAATAAGGCTGATACTGTGTACTGAATGGACTGGGGTGTTTTCCAGTGAGGTAGGCGTGAAGATAAGTATGGGCGGCTTTTCCAATACCGATCGCTTCGTTTCGGATACGCTCAGCTTCCGCTGTACCTACTCTAGCTCTCCACCTACGCAGAGTAGCCTTGGATTCAGCATCCTGAGTGAGTTTAAGAACTGTGCTGACACTGTAAAAGACATTTTGGGGGGTAGCTACGCTTCCTTGGGTAAGGTAGCAGTACTCACCTGCAATTTTAGTACCACATAGTATTGGTAAATGCTGCTGATCAGGTTCCACAGGACAAATCCTGCCGTCAGAGGTACGGTGATAGAGGGCTGCCTCTGGGAGTGCTTTTCGTTTTGATATGGGTTGAGCCGAGATTTCCATGAGCTTTGCTCATACTGAAGGATGAAAAAACTATTGTTAACACAGTTAAAAGTGCAACATTTTATTGAAAATTTAAAGTGAGCAATGAAACTTGAGAATTAGTCAGTTTGGTTACTGGTTACAATTTGCTGTGCTTGTGCCATACATCCTTGAAGTTGTTGACGTAGCTTAGCTCGCTGCTTAGGATCACTTTCCGTTGAAATCTGCTGGCGTAGTTTGTGAATTTTCAGATGCTGACGGTTTGGCAACTTCAGCTCGTGGTCTCGAATTATGACCCCAGTTACTTCCCTTATCTGGCCGGTGTAATACTTTTCCTTGTGATACCGTAAAGCGCATCGATGAATTTGCTTCTTGAGCTGCCACATCACCCTGTTCGGCACATTTGCACCTGATACTGTTAAATCGTCCATATAGACTGTTAGAGTGCAATTGGCTTCACGGGTAATTGTGCTAATTGCATCCCACATATCTATGTGTGCGTAGTATGACAGAGCAGGGCTAAACGGACTACCAGTTGGTAGTCGCCCTTTAAGAGTTGAGAGAGCTGTCAGAATCCCAGCAATATCTGGTGCGCACTTCATTTGTTCGTGAAAGAACCAGTAAACCCGCCGTGATGATGTGGATGGAAAATACGCTTGAATATCGAGGCTTCGCACCACGGCATTACTCACATGTTCCTTTGCATTACCAATATAGGAACGCTCCTGGGCTGGGCAAAATAGAAATCCAGGTGTCTCGACTCGGCTAAAGAGAGTAGCAATTCGCTTCTGTACCTGCTTCAGCCGAGGGTCTGGAATCTCTATCTTTCGCTTTTTTCCATTCTTTTCTATTTTCTCCCCTTCAGTGTAGAGATTGTCTGCCTGGGTAAGCTTCTTCAGCTCCTCCTGAGTGATTTTGAGAATGTGCGTCAGTCTCTTTTTAGAGGACAGTCGATAAAACGGTGACTGGTCGAGCGTGTAATTTTTCCGTTCATTGTTTGACATGCGCACGTCCAGACCGTTCAGCAATAAAGTTCAACAGAGCGAGGATCTTTGAAGATACGAATGTCCGCACATTCTCTGTATTGACATCGCTGTCTAGATTCTCTGAGAAGAACAGAATTGAAGAAACTGGCATCTCAAAAACCTCCGCATAGCGATTCAGTACGGGCAATGTTGGCGTTTTCTTTCCCGATTCGATTTCTGAAAGGTGTGATGTGGATATTCCTAGTTTTTCCGCTAGCTCCTTTTGCGTTAGGTCGTGGAATACCCTCATCAACCTCAAAGCCTTGTTCAACATTTGTTTCCTTAAGGTTAGAGGGGTTAGATAATTACATAAGTGGACTAGCGGTCTAGTGCCAGAACAACTTCTCCAGTGCGAGTAACGCCTTCACTACCCAGTAGACTGCCGTTCCACACCGAATTATTATCCGTAACACACGCGGGTTGCAAAGCAGTTCAAACAACCGCTTAACTGCCAGCGACAGCGATTTCAATAACCGCTTAACTGCCAGCGGTCTCAACAACCGCTTAACTATCAGCTTTTTCGACCGCTCCTGCCGTTTATCTGTACTTGACATATGAGTCATTCCTTCGCTCACACTCTCTGCGGTATTGCACAGAGCGTCGCCACGAACAAAGGTGGAGAACGGCAGATTTAACCACTATGTAACAGCGCAGCTAATCGCCAGGCTGGGCTCTGGTTGCTCGATAGACTTTCCAGTGTGCTCCTTTAAAGCTTGCGAAAGAGCGATCATTACCTTCAGCTTTAGAATTTTTTAGCCTGAAAGCTGCGGGCCTAAAGCGAGCTGCGGTAAATACAGCTGTCTCAATAAAGAGATTAAAGCTGTCTAGGTGATCGTTAACACAATCAGCACTGTAAATCACCGTGCAAAAATAGAATATGGATTTCCATCTTCCTCGGAACACTAAGTGTCCCAGTGGGTGGCGAATATCTCCTTCTTCTACAGACTAAGCTTAGTCTAACACAAGTCATCGCCGTTTTAGGAAGTATATTCGCTTTTAGCGAATATACTTCTGATTGATTGAAAGTCCGAGGTATGTAACAATACCAAATCATCTATCCTATCCTATGCTTGTTAAGCCACTACAGTGGTGCGATCAGAGTCCCTGTAATCTAGTCCCACCCGTAGTCTTCACTTAGTTGGTCGTAGTCCAATACCCTAGGTCGCTCTGTCTTAGATTCAGCAGAGACAGGCATAGACTCTACTTCTTCTGGCGTTGGCGCTTGTTGAGGGGAAGAAGCTTTTCGCGTTACCGCTTGCTCCGCCTTCTGACGTTCCCTGCGGCTTTTCTTTTGAGTCAGGAAGGTGTCGCGAGCGCGTACTTCCTCTAAAATCGAGCGATTACTGACCGTCTTTCCCGCCTCCCGAATTTTCCGACCCCAGGTTTTCGCCCCGGTACATCAGGTTTTCCAACTGTAGATACCCGCCTCTGTAAATGGTTCGCCTGGTTTGCAACATCTGCGCAAATGTCTAAATCCCGTTGCGGAATCAAACTTGGCGCAGCAATCAAGCCAGCTTCCCACCGTTGGAACCGGGTTTGGTCGCCCATACGAGCATCAATGCTCTGGTTGTATCGGTCAACGATGTAGCGCACCACCAGCCGTTCTAGTTCTCGCAGCGTCAGAGTTGCCTCTTTCTCTGCTTCTGCCGGGCGTTCCTGTACATTCGACCCTGTTTACCCTGGCGACGTCGAGAATAGCTCAGTGTTCAGGGTTCCAAACGAACGATCAACAATGCCGCCTTCTGAAGGGCGATCGCGCAGGTGACAAACAAAGCCCAGATGCACTGAAATCTGATTCAAATGGTTAGAACGAAAGTCCTTACCGCTATCTGTATAGAAGTGTTCTGGCTTACCATAAGTCCCCCACTCGCAGCTGATTTTGTATTCTGGGCTGTACCGTTTTGGCAATATTGCATGGCTTATAACCAGCGCCACCACTTGAGAACTGGGCGCATCGTAGCCCAAGTTGATTCCCATGATGCAGCGGGAGTAGGTGTTTATTACTGCTGTCAGCCAGGGACGACCAAGCATCTCGCCATCTTCGTCCACCAGCAACACCACCCTAACTTTACTCCGGCAGAAAATCCAGATTGAATGTCCGTTCCACTGTAAAAGGACATTCGACTGGGAATATATCCAGATTTAACCCAGTTTCAATAGCCGCCCTTCTGCGACCGTTGTTGTAAGCTTTCCCGAATACCTCTTGTAAATATGGCTTCAAGCTGGGAATATCATCAATGTGGTTCTCCACCCTAATACGATGTTCCACTATAGATGCAAGCCAACTATTACGTCGATGTGCCGGTTGATATTTGTACTTGAGGAGGTGGAGCAAGATGATAGTTAGATTGTTCAGGAGTGCCTGTCGCTGGCTTTTACCCAAATCCTGGATTTCCTCAATCAAGTTTTTTAAATCGATTTCATCCCACTTAGCATCAGTGAGTTGCTGGCCTGTTTTCTCTATCCACGCCAGGTAGTCTTGGTCGTAAAGTGAACTGTTTTTCATCAGAACCTCACCGCAGCAACGTTAAGCTAGAAGGTGGCATGGTTTGTCCTGGGTGACGGCCTGGTAGTATCTCCAAGAGTGCCAAACAGGCAATAGATCCCATTCTACGGAAAAGTGTCAGAACTCAAATCTCGATCTGGAATACACTCTTCCATTGTATCAGCGATGACTCAATGCCTCCAAACTATTGGTGGAGTCGAATGGTGTGTATAGTGGCTCGTACTGAGTAAGCAAGAAGCTGAGAATCTTATGACTATTACCATTCCCCTACGTGCGATTGAACTAAGTCCTGGTAGCACGCTCAGTATTCACAATTTGTCCTGGCAAGAATTTGAACAAATTCTTACCGAATTGAATGAATTGCGCAATTTCCGCGTTACCTATTACCGAGGCACCCTCGAACTCATGTCCCCTCTGGCAATTCACGAGCGCCCTCACCGGATCATTGCCGACATTGTCAAGACAATTCTTGATACTCAAGAGCGTGACTGGGAGGACTTTGGCTCCACTACCTTCAAACGTCCAGATATTGCCGGAGTCGAACCAGATACGTGCCTCTACATCCAAAACGCCAGCCTTGTTCATGGTTGCACTGATATGGATTTAGAGGTTTATCCACCTCCCGATTTAGCGATTGAATCCGATGTGACCTCAAAAACAACGTTGTCAGTCTATCAAGAATTGCGCGTTCCTGAAGTCTGGATTTATCGTAATGCCTCGCTTTCGATTTACCTTCTGCAAAACGGTAACTATGTTGAATCCGCTGCGAGCTTTGTATTTCCTGAGCTGCCTGTTAGAGATTTGATTCCTCATCTGGTGCAACTCGCTATTGCTGATGGAACCAGTCAAATGTTGAGGCAGTTGAAAAATCAATTCCTGCCAAGATAAAAAATGCTATATCTTGCCTGGTGAGATTGAAATTACATGTATTTTCTATGCAGGGTGAATAGTTTGGAGTATTGATGGCAAGGACATGGGGATTTATTGGAATGAGAGATTTCACTTAGTCTGAAAGATGTTTTGTACCATGGTTTTGTCTACACTTGCAGCAGCTCGATCAAGCTCTGCAATCTCGTTGGAGTCTAGTTGCCAACCCAGGGCACCAATATTCTCCTTCGCCTGTTCCACAGTTTTCGCTCCAGGGATTGGAATAGTTCCTTTACAGATGCACCAGTTGATTGCTACTTGCGATCTAGTCTTATTTCTTGATTGTGCGACCTCTCGTAAACATGACAACAGCGGGCGGATTCCTGGCAATAGCTGCCAAAACAGCAGACCTCTGATGCCCTTCGGTAAAGGACCTTCGAGAGAGTATTTTCCTGTCAACAGCCCTAAGGCAAGAGGGCTGTAGGCAATCAGTTTTATCCCAAGCTGATCGCAAACGTCTTTGAGCTCTAGTTGAGTCACAGGATATGTAGACAGCAGTGAATACTGAACTTGTAGGGTAGCAATTGGAACTCCTCGGTCGGCAAACTTTTTATGTACACGTTTGAGCCGTAATGGCCCATAATTGGATAGGCCCACTCCCAAGACCAGCCCTTGCTCGTAAAGATCTGCCAGACCATTCAAGAGTGGCCCCTCCTGCCAGGGAGCATAGTTTGCTGTAGACCAGTGCATCTGCGCCAGATCTACGTTTCTTCCCAGGCGCTTGGCAGACGACTGGCAAGCCGACACCATTGACTGGCGTGTCAATCTCCATGGGTAAGCAGCAAGCTTGGTGGCAATGCAAATATTTTCTTTGCCTGAACCTAGATATTCCCTGGAGAATCGTCCCAGGAGTAGCTCACTCCGCCCATTCAATCTACCAGTTCCGTAAGAATCCCCCGTATCAAATAAGGTTACACCGTTACTCACACAAAGGTTAAAGACAGCTTGCAACTGCTCATCCATGCTTTCGTCGTATCCCCAGAGCAGTCGGTTGCCCCATGCCCATGTCCCACAGCCCATGGTTGAGAGGGAAAGTTTTTGGCTAGTCTGCATATTTACTATTAGATCAAGGTTAGTACTCGGGGTGTGCAAAGCGATAGTAGATAGTATTCACGGAATTGGGATGCAAATAGAGTAAAATTTCTTCACATTCGGCATTTGCTAAATTGTTGACGCTATGCATCCCGACTACCTGGAACGAATCCTGACTGCCCGTGTATATGATGTGGCGCAGGAAACACCACTGGAGTATGCCCCAAATCTGTCTGCGCGGCTGAATAATAAACTCTTGCTCAAGCGGGAGGATATGCAATCAGTCTTTTCCTTCAAGCTGCGGGGTGCCTACAACAAGATGGCGAAACTACCTCCGGATCTGCTGGCACAGGGCGTAATTGCCGCGTCTGCCGGAAACCATGCCCAGGGGGTTGCCCTGGCGGCTCGTCACTTAGGAACCCGAGCGATTATCGTCATGCCGGTGACTACACCCCGAGTCAAGGTGGATGCAGTCAAAACCCGTGGGGGAGAGGTGGTGTTGTATGGGGATACCTACGACGATGCCTATGCCTTTGCGCGTCAACTGGAGGCGGAAAAAGGCTTGAGCTTTATTCACCCCTTTGACGATCCGGATGTGATTGCCGGACAGGGAACGATCGCTATGGAAATTTTGCGACAATATCAGCAACCCATTCATGCCATTTTTGTAGCGATTGGGGGAGGCGGATTGATTTCTGGTATTGCGGCGTATGTGAAGCGGTTGCGTCCCGAAATCAAGATTGTCGGCGTTGAGCCAGTAGATGCCAATGCCATGTATCAATCGCTCAAAGCCGGACATCGGGTGCGATTGTCTCAGGTGGGCTTATTTGCCGATGGGGTTGCGGTGCGGGAAGTCGGTGAAGAAACTTTCCGTCTGTGTCAGAGTTATGTCGATGACATCATTTTAGTCGGTACGGATGACATTTGCGCCGCGATTAAAGACGTGTTCGAGGATACGCGATCAATTCTGGAACCGGCGGGTGCCTTGGCGATCGCTGGTGCCAAAGCATACGTAGAACGGGAGCAAATCCACGCAGAAACGTTAATTGCCGTTGCCTGCGGTGCCAACATGAACTTTGATCGCCTTCGCTTTGTGGCAGAACGGGCAGAGTTGGGTGAACGCCGCGAAGCCATCTTTGCCGTCACGATTCCCGAAGAGCGGGGCAGTCTGGGCAAGTTTTGTGAATGTATCGGCAAACGCAATTTGACTGAGTTTAACTATCGCATTGCCGATGAAAAAACAGCCCATATTTTTGTGGGTGTGCAAATTCAAAACCGTGCTGATGCGGCAAAGATGGTTGAAACCTTTGAAGCCCATGGGTTTAAAACCCTTGACTTAACCGATGACGAACTGACAAAATTGCATCTGCGGCACATGGTCGGTGGGCACTCTTTCCTCGCCCAGAATGAATTGCTCTACCGTTTCGAGTTTCCCGAACGTCCCGGCGCATTGATGAAGTTTGTCGGTTCAATGAGTCCCGACTGGAATATTAGCCTCTTTCACTACCGCAACAACGGGGCAGACTACGGGCGAATCGTCGTCGGGATGCAGGTGCCCCCCCACGAGATGGAGAAGTGGCAGGCATTTCTTGATACGCTAGGGCTTAGCTATTGGGATGAAACCCAGAATCCTGCCTACAAGCTGTTTTTGGGATAATTTTGTGTGATTCAATTAGTCTATGAACAAACCTGAAATCATTATCATTGCTGCTATAGCTGAATCTAATAGAGTCATCGCCCAAAATGGTAAGTTGCCCTGGACAATTCCTGAAGACTCCCAAAGGTTTCAGTCATTAACGCTTAACCATACAGTAATTATGGGCCGGAAAACTTGGGAGAATGACCTCAAAAACCGCCCTCTTAAAAACCGAATCAATATTGTGATTTCTTCGTCACCCCAAGAAGTAAAGGTGGTGTCACAATCTGTTAATTCTTCTGACAGACTAATTGTTGTAAAGTCAATCAAAGAAGCTTTGTCAACAGCTTGGGAGACAGAGAAAATATTTATTGCTGGAGGAGGTTCTATATATGAGCAGACACTTGAACTAGCAGATACCTTAGAACTGACTTTAGTAGAGGGAGACTTTGACGGAGACACCTTCTTTCCTGAATACCAATCTCTAATTGGCAGTCAGTTTGAATTAGTAGCAAAAGAAGTTCGTTCAGGCTTTCGGTATGAAACTTATAAAAGAATCACTAGCGTGGTAATAATCGAAAAGGGGCTAAGGGTCTAACTCCTGACCCCTCTTCACTATACCAGACCAGGACGCTTTAGGCTGAAGCAGCTTGGTCGGAATTATTCCGGGCAGAAGGAGGATGCAATGACAGCATCACGCGTGAAATGCCGGTGAAGAGAACACTCGCACCAACCAGCGTCCCGATCAGCCAAGGTGCATCGAAGGGCCACTGGAACCAAATCATTCCGCCCAGCACCAGGGTAATGATGCCGTCAACCAGCACCCATGTCCAGTTCGGTTGCGGACGCAACCGGAATGCCAGGATAAGCTCGAACACGCCTTCAGTCAGTAAGAAGCTACCGAGCAACAGGGTCAAGGTGAGGACACCCGTTAAGGGGTAAACAAACAGAACCACGCCCGTCGCAATGTACAGCACGCTCAACAAAAGCTTCCAGATGAAGCCTATTGAGTTGCGGTTTTGAAACGCATATACAAGCTTAGCAGTTCCCGCAGAGGTTAGGATCAAAGCAATCCAATTCTCAGTGACAATCGTCGAGACAGCAGGCAGAGCGATCGCAACAATTCCCAAAACAATCAGAAGAACGCCGATCACGAGCGACCCATTAACGTCCTGCTTAATATCAGTAGAAACGTCGCTTGTCATATAAATCTTTTTCCTATGCTTAAGTGAACTCTATCCTCAGCCTAAAAAAATTTTCAATAACCAGGTATAACCCTAAGATAGACCCTGCCCCAAAATGCTCTACCCGCCGATAGGGCGCATTTGGCAAAGACTTAGACCGCGTTATCACCTATTCTGTGACGACCGAGGTAATTTGCCATTTCCGCCCCAGCTATATTAGAGTAGAAATACTCATTTAATAAAAAAGTAGGCGTCAGCCATGAAAGACGTACAGTACGCTTTCTTACTTCGGCGACTGGCTACAATATTAGCCCTAGTTATCCTGACTTTAAGTCTGACAGCAGCAACGACCGGAATTCTTTTGGCTTTCTACTACGAACCTACGGCGGGTGGGGCGTATAATTCCCTAAAGACGATCGCAACTGCGATTCCCAATGGCTGGCTAGTGCAGCGTCTCCATAATATTGCAGGCAATGGGGTTATCGGTGTTTCTCTGGTAGAAATCGTGGTGATGTTTTTGGGAGAGCGATTTCGTCGCAGCTGGTTAACAGCGTGGATTAGTGGGATTCTGTTCACTTTAACGGCGATCGCCCTCGGCTGGAGTGCCATGCTCCTCGACTGGACGCAGCTTAGCTACTGGCGGTTCAAAATCGAGTTAGGGACAATAGAAGCTATTCCTTTGATTGGTTCACAACTGCGAGAAATTATCACAGGTGGTGGAGCAGTCAATACTTTAACAGTTCAGCACCTATATACCTTGCATAGCTATATCCTCTCAATAGGGGCGATTATTCTTGCCATTATCCATTTGGGAGGTTTACTGCTGCAGGAGAGAGAGCAGAAGCAGATGGGGATGGAATCAGATCCTAAGCTCTCCCCATCTGACTGAAGATTGAAACGCGACCAGTCTAACAAAACCTTGGGAGGCCAATCATGAAAGTGGGATTTCTAGGGACTGGACTCATGGGACTGCCGATGGCGCAGAGGTTGTTAGAGACCAATATTGAGCTAGTAGCGTACAACCGCACTCCAGCAAAATTAGAACCGCTGCGGGTAGCTGGCGCTGCGATCGCACAACACCCCCAGGAGGTCATTCGCGCTTGCGAGTGTGTGATTCTGATGCTAACTGATGCCTCAGCCATCCGCAGTATGCTGCTGTCAGATACTTCGCGACAACAGTTGGCAGGGCGAACGGTGATTCAAATGGGGACAATCACTCCCACAGATAGCAGAGAAATTAGAGATGAAGTCGTTGCTGCTGGTGGCGACTATTTGGAAGCACCAGTCCTGGGTAGCATCCCAGAAGCTCTTGCTGGCAAACTGATCGTGATGGTAGGTGGCTCCACAGAACAATTCCAACGCTGGTTGGAGTTACTGCAACACTTTGGTTCTGAGCCACTACTCATCGGCTCCGTAGGAACTGCCGCTGCTGTCAAACTGGCGCTGAACCAGCTAATTGCCTCTCTTACCGCTGCCTTTGCGCTTAGCCTTGGTTTTGTCCAGCATCAGGGCATTGATATTGACTTGTTTATGCAAATACTGCGAAACAGTGCCCTCTATGCCCCCACGTTTGATAAAAAGTTGCAGCGGATGCTCGACCAAAATTATTCCAACCCCAACTTTCCGACCAAACACCTGATCAAAGACACAGACTTGTTTATTGCTGAGGCTAAATCAGCTGGTCTGAATATCAGCAGTATTGAGGGCGTGCGTAAAATTCTGGAAATGGTTTTAAACAAGGGTTTGGCTGAGCAGGACTACTCATCCCTATTCTCTGCCATCAATCCAGAGGAGCCGTTGCAATGATATTCAATTAGTTATCCATAACCCAGTAGCTCTTGCTGGCGATTCATCCCATCGCCAGATTTTTATCAAACATTGCTGTGCGGGTTTGATAAAAATCATGGTGTGGGATTTTCGCGGTTGAGGCTAAAAGCGTTAGTTCTCAGCTCGCATTGGAAACGGAGAAGGCTACGAATAGCAAACCGCTAACCAAAGTTAAGGCGGCGATGCCCAATAGAAAATAGTTTCGCTGTTGAGTCTTGCTCGGAGGCTCTGCGTGGTAAACCTTCGGCTCTGCGGCGAAATTATTCAGGCGACCGCCTTCTTCTGTGGTATAGGGCATGAATTAACTCCTCTATTTACTTATTTCAAATAAGTGTAACAAAAATTAGTATATATACTCTAACTCTTTAGGAAAAAATCTGCAAATGAAAGGGGCGACAGTTTTTGACCACACCCCACACCCCACACCCCACACCCTGCTCCCCCTGACCCCTAGCTAGTAATAGTGCCGCTTAGGGGTGAACTAGCACTAGCGTAGGCTTTGACTGGAATCCGTCCAGCGAGGTAGGCTAGACGCCCGGCAACAGTAGCCATACTCATGGCGCGAGCCATTGCGGCGGGATTTTTTGCCCCGGCGATCGCGCTATTTATCAACAACGCATCAGCGCCCAATTCCATCGCCTGCGCCGCCTCACTGGGCGCCCCAATCCCGGCATCCACCACCACCGGCACACCAGCGTTTTCAATAATGATCTGAATATTGGCAGCATTTTTCAGCCCCTGCCCGGAACCGATGGGCGACGCCAAGGGCATCACCGTAGCACAGCCAACATCTTCCAAGCGTTTAGCGAGGATTGGATCAGCGTTGATGTAGGGCAGCACTGCAAAGCCTTCTTTCACCAACTGTTCTGCCGCTTCCAAGGTGCCAATAGGGTCAGGCAGCAGGTACTTGGCGTCAGGAATCACCTCTAACTTGACGAAATTGTTATCTTCCTGCCCCAACAGCTTCGCCATCTCCCGCCCTAAACGCGCTACTCGAATAGCCTCTTCGGCGGTTTGACAGCCAGCTGTATTGGGCAACATCCAGATTTTTGTCCAATCCAGAGCCTGTGCTAAACCTTCGTGCCCCGGCGCATTGGTCTGTACCCGGCGCACCGCAACGGTGACAATCTGGCAACCACTGGCGGCAATGCTTTGCTGCATCTGCTCTCGGGTGCGATACTTGCCAGTGCCGGTCATCAAACGCGATTGGAAGGTTCGACCAGCGATGGTTAAGGGGAGATCAAGGGATTCCTCTTGACTCAGTGTTGAGGAATCAGATGTCTGGACAATTGTTGCACAAGAGTTGCTTAAGTGAGTGATCATATTGGCAGTGCCTACCTGAGACCGAGTGTAAAACCGGGAGTAGTGGAAATATTTTAGTAGGGAGTCGGACTTTTGCTCCGAGATCAAGTCGGCAATCAGCTCAGCTGTTACTGGCGCGAGCAGAATTCCATTGCGGTAGTGACCAGTGGCAAGCGTTAGATTTTTGCAAGGGCTACACCCAAGAATGGGTAACTCATCTGGCGTGGCAGGGCGAAACCCCCACCAAAATTCCTGGATGGGATAGTTTTTTAATTGTGGATAGAGCCGGATGGCTCGTTCCAGTAAGGTTTGAATCCCACCTGGGGTGTTGTCAGGGGTGAATCCTACATCCTCACTGGTTGCACCTATGATGATCTGGCGATCGCGGCGCGGCACGATGTAAATATCCGACCCAAATAAAACCCGCTGTAGGGGCAAGCTGTCGGTGCCTTCAGGGACTCGCACCGATAGCATTTGCCCTTTTTTCGGATGCACCGGCATCGGCAACAATTCATTAGACCAGGCACCTGTTGCTAAGACATAATGTTCGGCGCGGATTACGCCAGCTGAGGTCTGAACGCCAACAACACGCCGCTGTTGCTGCCCGATTGCCTCTACCGTAATCCCTTCGAGGATATCAACACCAAGTGACTGAGCCGCACTCAACACTGCCCGTGCCAAGGCGCGATTGTCTACCTCTGCATCTTCGGGATACCAAGCGCCACCGACAACATCACCACCTAATCCCGGCTGATATAAATTAATCGCATCCCGGTCTAACCACTCTTGGACGGATTCGCCTTCCCCATAGGAGCGTCCAGGATCTTCCAACTGAGTATAGACAGGTGCCAAGATCCCACACGGCCAGTAGCCAGTTGAATAGCCTGTGAGTTCTTCCAGTTTGCGAGTCCAGTCGGGATAGAGCGATCGCGATCGCAAGCACAAATCCAGCATTGGTCCAGCTGGGATGCCTTCAGCTTGGGGAGCCAACATCCCAGCTGCCGCCTGGGTAGCGGCAGATTGGAAGTCGCGGCTCAATATTTTAACAGTTGCCCCGCGCAATTTCAGTTCAATGGCGATCGCTAGACCAATAACACCACCACCAATAATTAAGACATCACTTGTTGCATTCATTTATTGCCTACAGCCTAAAATCTGACTCAGATTAACTAATCAAACATGGTGGGGCGAAGCGTGCGTGCTTAAAAGAGGCATCGTGGGCATAGCTTACCCAGGCCGTTTTGCGAGCTATTCAGTCAGCATTATTTATTTCCTCAATTAACAGCTTCCCTCCGCTGGCATTACCCAGTCTCAGGTTCTAAGGGACTATCTCAGCCTGGTCGTACAGGCACCCCTAGCTATTACTATTTATCTTAGCACCCAGAGTGGTGCTGATTGGAGCAAGTAAACAAATCTTCAACAGCACAGCCGCAGGTGCCACGGCTGTTAATCACTGAGAACGGGGTGTGGGGTATAGGGTGTGGGGTGACGTGAATAGCTTTAGCCAGATGCATTTTTGGTTTATAATCATAGATTGTCTTAAAATTCGTCTTAAGGCGTTCAAGTTTTCCCCCCAGTTTTTTGACCTATGAGTGCAGCTCCCTCAACCCGGATTTGGATTTATGACACCACCCTGCGGGATGGCACCCAGCGTGAAGGGCTATCTGTGTCAATTGAAGATAAATTGCGAATTGCCCGACAGCTAGATCAGCTGGGAATTCCTTTCATCGAGGGAGGATGGCCTGGGGCGAATCCTAAGGATGTACAATTTTTCTGGAGACTTAAAGAAGAACCGCTGACTCAAGCAGAAGTGGTGGCATTCTGCTTCACCCGTCGCCCTAGCATGACTGCCGCAGAAGACCCAATGCTGCAAGCAATTCTCGCTGCTGAGACTCGCTGGGTAACTATTTTTGGCAAGTCCTGGGATCTTCACGTTAGCGAAGGGCTGAAAACCAGTCTGGAAGAAAACTTGGCAATGATCCGGGACACGATTGAGTACCTGCGCTCTTCAGGACGCCGCGTCATCTACGATGCTGAACACTGGTTTGATGGCTACAAGCACAATCGAGAGTATGCCTTCAAGACGTTAGAGGCGGCGATCGCTGCTGGTGCAGAATGGCTCGTCCTGTGCGATACCAACGGTGGCACGTTACCCCACGAGATTAGTGCAATTGTCCGAGATGTCGTCGGGGCAATTCCGCGTCAAGTCCAGATGGGTATTCATACTCATAATGATTTAGATACAGCGGTGGCGAATGCCTTGGCAGCAGTGATGGAAGGAGCCAAAATGGTTCAAGGCACAATCAATGGCTACGGTGAACGCTGCGGCAATGCCAACCTCTGCTCTTTAATTCCCAATCTGCAACTCAAGCTAGGTTACACCTGTCTCCAGGACAACCAGCTGGCTCAACTTACACAAGCCAGTCGCTTCATTAGCGAGGTAGTCAATCTTGCCCCCGATGAACACGCTGCCTTCGTTGGGCGCTCTGCCTTTGCCCACAAAGGTGGTATCCATGTGTCAGCAGTTGAGCGCAACCCGCTGACTTACGAACACATCCAGCCAGAGCAAGTCGGCAACCGCCGCCGAATTGTAATTTCCGAACAAGCCGGACTGAGCAATGTCTTGGCAAAAGCACGCACTTTTGGGATTGAACTGGACAAGCACAACCCGGCTGCCCGTCAAATCCTGCAACGCCTCAAGGATCTGGAGAGTGAGGGGTATCAATTTGAGGCAGCTGAGGCCAGTTTTGACTTACTAATGCGCCAAGCGCTCTCTAAACGGCAGCAGTTGTTTCAAATTAAAGGCTTTCAAGTTCACTGTGACCTAGTTCAAGGTATAGAGAATAACAATAGCAATGCTCTAGCCACGGTGAAAGTGACTGTCAACGCTCAAGACATTCTGGAAGCCGCTGAAGGAAATGGCCCAGTTGCAGCGCTAGATGCGGCTTTACGCAAGGCTTTAGTAAACTTTTATCCGCAGATGGCCGATTTTGAGCTGACCGACTACAAAGTGCGGATTCTGGATGGACACAGCGGCACTGCGGCGAAAACCCGCGTTTTGGTGGAATCGAGCAATGGTCATCAACGCTGGACTACGGTGGGGGTGTCAACCAACATTCTGTCAGCTTCCTATCAGGCAGTGGTGGAGGGGTTGGAATACGGTTTGTTGTTACACTCAACGGCTGCAGCGGCACTGACATCAACAAAATAGAGCAGATGCCACAGAATCTAACCGTGCTCAGTGCCCAGCAACCGACCGAATTCGTTTTTGATCACCCGATAACACTCGCAGGAGGTTGCTTCCAATTCCTCCGGCTTCAGGATGGTAATTTTGCCACGGCTGTAGCGGATTATTCCCGCATGAGAAAGTATGCCAGCAGCTACCGTGACACCAGCGCGGCGTGTGCCCAGCATCTGGGAGATAAATTCCTGAGTGAGTAGGAACGTGTCTGAATCTAAATTGTCTCTGACTATAAGTAGCCAGCGAGCGAGTCGCTCCTCTACCGTATGGAAGCGGTTGCAGGCAACTGATTGCGAAACCTGGGTGAATAGCGCTTGCGTGTAGCGCAACAGCAGATTTTGCAATTGACCACTCCGATTAAACTCAGCTTTAAGCCGACTCGCTTTCATCCTCATGGCACTACCTTCGACCTGCACGAACGCATAGCTGCAGGTGGAAATACCTCCTAAAAATACGGGTATACCCACCATTCCTTCTTTGCCTACCAAACCAACTTCAATTACCGAGCCGTCTTCCATGGCGGTGACTATAGAAATCAAGCCCTGACTGGGGAAATAGACGTATTCAATAGGTTCGCCAGCTTCATAGATAGGTTGCTTGATTGAGAATGAGACTCCCTCCAAGTGAGGAACAAGACGTTGGTACTCCTGAGCAGGCAAAGCAGCTAGCAGCCGATTTTCTATCGGATTCTGGGGGGGAAATTGGAGTTCTGACATTGGCAGCAGCCTTGGTGTAGCCGTGGTTAGAAAAGTTAACTAACGGCACAAGGAGAGGAATTGAAATCCTGCTCCCAATGTCAAGAGGGTTTATTTTCTAAAGAAAAAACTGCAAGCCCAGTAGGTTATACTAGAGACAACTTACAACGCAATCTGTTTCTAGTATAACCTAATTTGGGTAGTCTTGAATATATAGATCGCTTGTGTTTCGGTAAGTTAGAGAGTTACTTGTAACAGCTAGAAGGCAGTCCTAAGTATTGTTTCACCCTGTCGGTAGAGTTCGCGAGCATAGTCAGTCCAAACTCCTTGCCCCCAGTAACGAAAACAGCTCGTTTGAAGCAAAAGGTTGTGCAACAGTGCTGTGCGGTAGCGAGATTGCTTGGTAACCGATTCCTGCTCCTGATTGCCTGACAAAGTATCGTTGCTGGACTCTGACTCGGCTTGGAGCAATGGATCAACCTTTTCATGAAACAAAGCACTGAGTTGATTCATAGGAGTCAATACATTTTCGTATCCCCTCACCCAACTCAGATGATTGGTCCAAGAAGCTCCATCCATATGAAAATTTGGGTTAGCCTGCTTCAACTGTTCAATCGCACTTGCGATCGCATCAGGTGTACAGTTGTTTGGTGAAACTCGCTCCCAGATTTGGTGTTGACCGACTGCTTGACAAGCCGGATAGTCGTCAGGCGTACAACCTGCCGACTCAATCAGTTCCAAATATTCTGTACCTGTTAGTCCGATGACTGCAGTTCCACCGCCATCATGCGCCATTTCATCCCAAGCCCTGATGAAGGCTCCTGGAAACTCATTCATCATCACGCCGCCATTTTCACCATCCCCAATCTGGGTGACTAAAGGTGGCACCCAAACCTGACCCAGTTTTTGCCGCGATAGCGTTTTCGCCTCGTAGTAAGGCTGCATCTGAGCTACTAGTTTGGTATCCGAACCTTGGGTTTTAATCAAGGCTGTGATGCTTAGTGTCTCACCGTGGGAATTGCGGGCAACCAGACGATGGGGCAGATGCTTAGATTGGAGGGGTTGACCAGTAAGCGTTTCAACGGAATGTTCTTGAACTAATAGCCAGCGGTATCCACATTCTTTCAGCGCTTTAACAAACTCAAACAGGGTATCAGGGTGATTGGGTAGGTGCATTTCTGGGGGAGAAAACCCCTTGACGCGAGCCAGTGCATCCCAACCAAAAATTGCGGCAAAGTGGTGAAGCCAAGCTTGAATGTGCAGTTTGATATCTGGAATCGGGGTGGAGGGGACCACAGCATGACTCCACATGGTGCCGAGCCACTCGACGTAAGGCTGGTAAGTAGGGTCTATTGTGATCCGCTTCAGGTTTTCTAGGATATCTGAGCGTCCCATTTGCCTTAGTCCCCAAAGGAGATTGCCAGAGTAATCCAGCATGATGCGAGGATTCTTTCCTTGCTCAACCAGTTCAACAATGAAATCTGCCATGCGGCTATAGCAATAGGCAAAGGGACCAGCATTGTGGTTGTCCCCCTCGTGGGGATGCTCAAACATGTACTGTAGGTTGCTGATCAGTTCGCCTTGAGAACCAGCGGGGATGGTGGGTTGGTGCATATGCAAGGCGATCGCACATGCACTAGTTACTTGCTCCAACCGGATATTCGTTCTGGGCAAAAATACAGGTTCGCTATGCTGAACCACAGAAAGGACGTCTTTTTCCCAACCAGAAATATTGGGCAATCCATCAATGAGTTCAGACAAAATGGGAAGTGTGCGTGATTGTGAGGCAGAAGGCATTTTGTAGAAGCTTTCGCGGAGTAGATGCATTTAAGCTATCAGATAGGAGAGATACATCGACCATTTAAGGCTTTTGAGCGCTCTCACTTCTATTGGGGACGCAATCAGGAGAACAAGAATTGGATTTGAATGAATGATGGACTTTGGTGATCTAGACCCAAAAACTGAATTGGACTTGCTGGGCGAGGAAGACTGGCAGGATCTGGTTGATGAAATCGAGTTAGACGACCCCGCCTACCAGCAGGATGCCGCCGTGGTTGCGGATCTATTTCGCCAGATGGAGTCCCAGAATTCTTTGGCACCACCGATTGTTCCTGCCGCCCCTCTCGACCAGTTACCACAAGTAGCCTCAGACGATACAATCAATCCTAGTGACTCTGATCCGCTTACACCGGAAAGCGCGTCACACTTAGGAGAGACTGGAATTTTCAAAAGCTGGGTGCTTGCAGGGGTGGTGGGAGTGGCAGCGATCGCACTCCTGGGTGTGTGGTGCCACTCCCGGAAACGGTTACCACCTCAATCGTCACCGCGATCGCTATTAAACATTTCCACAAGGGAAACTTGAGATCTGGTCCATCTGTAGAAGACCTGCTGAACCGGGCAGCGTTAAAGGTCTCTCAAGATTGAAGACAAAGACCGCTGTTTTCGGATATCCATCATTTCTGCAAGGGATTCTGAGCCCGAATCGAGCGGCTGGATTTCCTGTGGTGGCAGCGTCACCATAGGTTCTGCCTCGGCTGGCACTGGCGGCTGAGCGGGAGCAGAAACCGGCACAAGCGGCAAAAGGTGCTGTCTTCCGTGCTCTGTGCTCCGTGTTAGGCGTTGGGCGCGTTGGCGGAGTCGGCAAGGCTGTGATGAACGGTTCAGCCGTTTGTAAATTACCACGGAACCAGCGGCACAGGTAAGGACGACGGCACCCAGCAACCATAAACTTATGGGACTGCTCGTCTGGGAGGACGTTTTAGCTGGGTGATCGAGCGTTTCTTGCTGTTCCACACGACCAGTATTCGTCAGGCTGAGCACAGCAATGGCAGCGATCGCAATTAGGAATCCCCACACCCCACTCAAAACCAGGCTGGGGCGATGTTTAATCAACCCTAGCAGGGAATTCCAGCCAGCAAGTGCAATTTCTCTACGACTAGATCGAGCCAGCCTTGAGTAGCTCAACTCGGATGACTGCTCCTGTTTATTCTCCATGTCGCTCTATAGCAAGTTGAATCAACTGGTCTACTAATTCGGGAAATGAGAGCCCGCTGGCTTTCCATAGTTGAGGATACATACTCGTCGCCGTAAAACCGGGTAAGGTGTTGATTTCGTTAATCAGAACTTCCCCAGTGGCTTCAATATAGAAAAAGTCCACTCGCGCTAAACCAGCGGCATCAATCGCCGCAAATGCTTGTACAGCCATCTCTTGGATTGAAGAGGCGGTTCTCTCGGGTACCGGCGCTGGAATCAACAAATTTGCCTTACCTGAGCTGTATTTTGTTTCATAGTCATAGAAATCACTTTCATAAGCAATCTCTCCGACGACAGAAGCTTTAGGGTGATCATTCCCCAAAACCGCACACTCCAGTTCTCGTGCGACAACAGCTGCTTCCACAATTAATCGCCGGTCATAACTTGCAGCATTATCCAGGGCGGTTTCCAGCTCTGGGCGCGATCGCACTTTAGCAACTCCTACCGATGACCCTAAATTAGCAGGCTTAACAAAACAGGGATAGCCCAGAGTTGCTTCGATCTGCTCACACTTTGGGAATATACAAGGCTTCGACCATACCTGCGAGCGGTTGAGTGTGATATATTTTACCTGCGGCAACCCTGCCTGGGCAAACGCCGTCTTCATGGCAATCTTATCCATGCCAATGGCGGAGCCTAAAACCCCAGAACCGACAAACGGAACCTGCATTAATTTTAGCAGTCCCTGCACGGTGCCATCTTCCCCATTAGGGCCGTGGAGAATCGGGAACCAGACATCCACTTGGGCTACTTGGGGGGGAGATTGCCAGCGGCTGAGTTGTGAGGAACTGGGGATTGGGTGTTGGGATGGCAGCAGGGGTATACCGGATTCTAGAATTTGTTGGGGCACTTGCCCCGCTAGCCAACATCCATCTTTTTGGATGTAAAAGGGCAGCACTTCGTACTTGCCAGTGTTGTGATCTGCCAAGAGGGCGCTGGCGATCGCCTGTGCTGAACTAATCGAGACTTCATGTTCCCCTGAACGCCCGCCAAACAGCAGCCCCACCCGCAGTTTTGTCATATCGGCTCACCCGTCAAACTAAAAGCTCGAATCTCCGTAATTTTGACTTTTACCAGCTGACCTTTGAGTTCGTCAATATTGCCGGTGAAAAAGGTGAGGCGGTTGCCGCATGTCCTGCCCATCAACTGAGTGGGGTCTTTGAGGTTTTGGTCTTCTACCAGCACTTCTTCTATGCGACCAAGATAGCGCTGCGAGGCTTGAGTTGCCTTAATGGCAACCAGGTGATTGAGGCGTTGCAAGCGATCGCTCTTCACTTGTTCACAAATCTGGTTCTCCCACAGCGCAGCTGGCGTCCCAGGACGGGGAGAATAGGCAGCTGTGTTGAGCAAATCAAAGCCAATATCCTCCACCAGGGCGAGGGTATTTTCAAATTGTGCTTCCGTTTCCCCAGGAAAGCCAACAATGGCATCTGCACTAATTGACGCATCTGGCATATAGCGGCGAATTGTGTCGATAATGCGGCGATATTTCTCGTGGGTGTAGCCCCGAGCCATGCGTTTTAGCACCTCGTTATCACCCGACTGAAAAGGAATGTGAAAATGCTCACACACCTTGGGCAACTCGGCACAGGCTCGGATCAGGCGTTCAGTAAAATAACGAGGATGGCTGGTAGCAAAACGAATTCGCTCAATTCCTGGCACGTCATGGACGTAGTAAAGCAAGTCTGTCAACGTATGCTGATGTCGCCCCTGTGCCGCCACTCCAGGCAAATCGCGTCCATAAGCGTCGATATTCTGACCCAGTAACGTTACTTCCTTATAACCCAACTGCCCCATTTGTTCCATGTCAGCACGAATTGCCTCAGGCGTCCGGGATTGTTCTACGCCCCTAACATTAGGAACGACGCAGTAGGTGCAGCGCTCGTTGCAGCCGTAAATCACATTCACCCAAGCCGTCACGGTGCTATCCCGTCGCGGCTTGGTGATGTCCTCGACAATATGGATCGGCTCTGTTGCCACGACTTGATTGCCGTCGAACACCTGTTCGAGCAAATCTTGGAGGCGATTGGCGTGTTGTGGTCCCATAACTAGGTCTAATTCCGGCACTCGTCGCAGCAGTGATTCCCCTTCCTGCTGGGCAACACAACCAGCAACGACGAGCGTCAAGTCAGGCTGCTCCTGCTTACGCTTTGCCTGTCTGCCCAGGTAGGAATAAACCTTTTGCTCGGCGTTATCCCGAATGGTGCAGGTGTTGTAGAGGATTAGGTTTGCATTGTTGGGGTCTTCTGACCACTCGAAGCCCATATTTTCTAGGATGCCAGCCATGCGCTCTGAGTCAGCCTTGTTCATCTGGCATCCGAATGTGGTGATGTGATAGCGGCGGGGGGAAGTGGTCATGGGCAGCTGGATGAGTCAGTAGAAACTGTAGGGACTGTATCTATGGTACATATCCGCAGAATCCTGCTTCCGACTCCCGACTGGCGTTAATAGCTATGCCGGTTTCCAGGTGCCGTGGAAGCTGTGGGGAATGACGCCGGGTAATCCCAATCTGCAAACTGGTTCCTCGTCTAGCCGATCACTATCAAATACCACTACTTCACTGCTGTCAGTGTTGCCATCGTAGACAACTGTTACTATCCAAGCCTGGTCATGATTGTGGGTGTCTGAGGCATAGATGGGTTCTGCCGGGTAGCGGTTCTCTCCCAAGTCAGCTATTGTGAGGGTGTCGGTTTGATGGTCGAAACGGGCGATCGCGCCAAATCTTTCTTGGCGTGGAGCCACCCCTTGCCGGTGTACAGATAGGTAGGTATGGCGTGAGGCTTGCCCCACCTGCTGCTGAGGCACGATTGGGAACTCGCAATCGCGGTCTAAAACCGACTGTATTGCCGTTACCTTGCCAAGTTTAGGGTCGAGATGCACTTGCGACAGCGTACTCTTGACAGGGGTGTGAATTTGACCAGTCCGCACTTCCTTGAGATGCTGATTGGTCTGAAAGTCTTCATACCGGACGACATCCACAATCACAGCACCACTGGCATCTACATAGCCGTTGGCGAAATGCCACTGGTACCAAGGTTCGGTTTCACCGCGACTGACAAGGGATAAGCTTTCGCGGTCAAAAACGAGAAACTGAGTCCCCTTGCTGGGTTGCCACTCCAGTGAATCACTATAGCTGCTTAGTCCAGTCAGCACCGGCAGCGGATTCACCCGCACCGGGGGAACGAAAAATACCAGATATTGCCCTGCCAGGACAAAATCATGCACCAAAGGGATGCCATCCAGCTTTACTGCCGCCTTTTGGCGAATCTTGCCCGTGCGATCGCTTTTATAAATATTCAGCGTCGCATTCACTCCAATACTGATACCAAAGTTAAAAATCTCGCCCGTGTGTGCGTCGCACTTGGGATGAGCGGAATAGGGCAACCCGTCGTTCAGTCCTCCTAAATCATCCCTTTCCCAAGTTTCCAGCGTTTCGAGGTTGAGTGCATAGGGTTTGTCCCCTTCCCACAGCGCCAATAGTTTATCCGGTAGTGCCAGCACTGAGGTATTAGCGACGTTCTTGATTGGTTTGAGCCATTTATTCCAGATTGGCCCTGGTGCGGTCATGCCATAGTTGCCGTATACCAGTTTACCTGCTGCTGCTTCTTCTTTGTATCCATCTGTTTTAACGTAGCGATAGAGACCAGTAGCTCCCTCATCGGTGAACTGCACAGCGAGAATCGCACCATCGCCATCAAACCAGTGTCCCATGAGGATGCCGCCTCGCTCCAGGCGTGCAGGGCCGTTGCGGTAGAGTGTGCCACGTAAGCCAGGTGGTATCTGCCCTCTTAGGATAGGCAGGGAAGTGGGGGGGAATTCGGTTGCGGGTTGCGCGATCGCTTTTGCCCAGGCTTTGCGTGTTGATGGTTGAGTGGCTGTTTGCATATCTCAAGACTAAGAAGACGTTTTAATTTGGGCTAATAACCAAGCCCCTACCTTATTTGATTATGTTTGCGATTTCGTTACAATTCGTCTTCCAGAAGTGCGATTTCACTTCTAAGTGATTCGCTGCTTGGTTGGGATAGCCATTCAACCTTCACCATTTACGATGTTTGGCCTCTCTCTCAGCATAACAGCTTTCCCAGTGTAAGCGCATTGAAAATTGTGGGCAAAATCGCTGCGCTATAATCTTCTATTTCGTTAACGACGTCACATAAGAATCGCAGGCATCCAAGTTATTCTTGTATGTGCGTAGAGTTAGGAAAGGTAAATGTCATACCAAGTCATTTGGTTTAGGAAATCTGTTAATCAATTGCGGTTACTGGATAGGAGTGTAAGTTTTGAAACTGTCCGAGCTATAGTCACTGAGCGCTTACCGCTTGCAGTCCAAGATATGGAGTCGAAGGGTTTAGACTTGGAAGATACAGATTACTGGTGGAAATCGCTCTTAATTAATGGAGTGATAAAAATTGAAAACGCCGAAGGCAAGTTGTTTAAGGTAGCTATATATTTAGTAAATGACCGGAGAATAGCAGAAAAATCTTTAGAAACTGTTGAATCGAAGAAGTTTAGAATAATTCGCACAGATTTGGGAATAGACCAGCATTGGATAATATTGACTGATGCTAAGAAGCCATATTCAGACGATGAGTGGATGGACGTGCTATACGAGCAGATAGACCAGAGTTCAGGGAGGTCGGGTTGTGCATTGATTGAGATGTAGTCGTGTCACGAAGTTTTCGTCAATGGCAAAAGTTGATTTAGAATGCCGTTTTAGTAAGGGTTATGCGAATCAGCTTTCCAGGTGGCGAAAAGTAAGGACGCTAAGGAGGTGTAGTTGATTGGAGGTAAGTTGTCTGAATTTGCCTCCTATACCCTGTAATGCCTCATTTATAAGTGTGAGTAGAGGGTTTTTAAACGCTGATGGACGCGGATTAACGCAGATGTATTAGCCAGGTTTGGAAGATGCGATTGCTAAAATCTTGATGCATTTCTAATGGTTGAGCCTTAGCTTTCAAAGCGCCGGTGGTGTGTAGATCTTTAAATTAAAAATAATCCCCAACTAATGCTGGGGATTTATGCTGAAGCAGCGACTTTCCTTGAGAGGGAGAGTTGTTGTTAAGCTAGGGAAACAACTGCCTTCAATTCAAAAATATTCTCCACAACATCTGCTACTGCTTTATCTGGTGTCGAGGCACCAGAGGTAATACCTACCGCGATCGCGCCATTCGGCAACCAATTCTCAGTCACCTCCAAATCCCGATCCAGCGGCTTGTGCTGAATGCGATTAAGAGGGCCAATCCGCTCGGCGCTGTCGATGTGATAAGAAGGAATGCCCCGCTTTAGGGCAATCTCTTGCAGATGAGTGGTATTGGAAGAATTGAAGCCACCAATCACAACCATCAGATCTAGCTTTTCATCCACCAGGTGCAACATCGCATCCTGCCGCTCTTGGGTGGCGTCGCAGATGGTGTTGAAGCTCAAGAAATGCTGATTCAACTGGGCTGGGCCATATTTCTTCATCATTGTGTGCTCAAACAGCTTGCCAATTTGCTCTGTCTCCCCCTTGAGCATTGTCGTTTGGTTGGCAACGCCAATCCGCTCTAAATCCCGATCAGGGTCGAAGCCAGCTGAGCAAGCGCGACAGAATTTCGCCCTAAACTCGTCGCTGCTGCCCCCATTCAGAATGTAGTTGCTGACATACTCAGCTTCTGCCAGATTCAGCACTACCAGATACTTACCGGCAAACGAACTCGTAGCAATTGTTTCTTCGTGTTTGTACTTGCCGTGGATAATTGAGGTGTAATCACCCTTCTTGTGCTTCTCCACCGTATTCCAGACTTTGGAAACCCAAGGGCAGGTCGTATCTACTATGGTGCAACCCAAGGCATTGAGTAGTTGCATTTCCTGAACGCTGGCACCAAAGGCCGGTAGGATGACCACATCCCCAGCAGCAACGACAGAGAAGTCCTTGTGATCTTCCCTGACTTCAATAAATTCCACCTGCATATCCCGCAAACGTTGATTCACTGAAGGATTGTGAATAATTTCGTTTGTAATCCAGATTCGCTCGGTGGGGAAGTGCTGGCGGGTTTCATAAGCCATCGCTACGGCTCGCTCGACACCCCAGCAAAAGCCAAACGCCTCGGCTAGCCGGATGGTGACTTCACCCCGTTGCAGCGTGTAGTTGTTGTCCCGGATTTGCTGAACCAGATTGCTCTGATACTCTGAGTGCAAAACACTGGCGACTTCTGCTTCGTGTCCAAACCCCTTGCGGTGGTAGTTCTCAGAATGCTGGAGTGACCGTTTGAAGGCTTTCGTATCCATGCAGTCTTTCCTTTGCGTCTCTGTGGTTGATCATAAGATGTATTGTCAATTCATCTACCGCAACTCACCAGAGGCCCCAGCAATATTGAACCCGGAAGCAAAATCCTCTCCGTAACCTTCTTCACCATGTTCCTGGATATCGAGACCTTGGATTTCCCGATCCGGCTTGACCCGCAGCCCGACTGTGGCATCTAGGATCTTAAGAATGATAAAAGTGCCAACCCCAGCTAGAATATAGGTGATAGCAACCGCTTCTAGTTGAATTAATACTTGGGATGGGTTGCCATAAATCAGACCATCAGCACCGCCTGAGTTAACTGCTTTGGTGGCAAAAACCCCCGTTAGAATTGCTCCTAAGGTGCCGCCTACTCCATGCACACCGTAGGTATCCAAGGAGTCATCAAATTGTAGCTTAACCTTAATGCTGATCGCAAAAAAGCAGCAAAAGGAGACTATTCCACCAATTAGTAAGGCTCCTATCGGAGTGACAAATCCTGCTGCTGGTGTCACGCCTACCAAGCCTGCAACTGCTCCAGTGGCGATTCCTACAGCTGTCGGTTTACCCCGCAAGCCCCATTCCAGAATCATCCAGGCTAAGGCTGCCCCGGCAGTGGCAGTATTTGTGGCAACAAACGCCACGGTTGCTAGAGAGCCAGAGGCTAAGGCACTACCGGCATTGAAACCAAACCATCCAAACCAAAGTAAGCCAGCGCCGAGTAGAATGAATGGGACATTGTGAGGGGGAGCGGGCTGGTCTGGATAGGTCTGCCTCGGACCAATCACCCATGCTGCTACAAGTGCGGAAACTCCAGAGCTAATATGCACTACAGTGCCGCCAGCAAAATCTAGTGCCCCCAAACCACCAGATAGGCCGATGAATCCACCCTTTGCCCATACCATATGAGCGATTGGGTAATATATTACTGTTGACCAAATCAGCACAAATAAGAAATAGGCTCGGAAGCTGACCCGCTCCACAATCGCTCCAGAAATTAGCGCTGGAGTAATGATGGCAAACATGGCTTGATAGATCATGAATGCCTGGTTGGGAATTGTCGGAGCATAGGAAACTAGATCGCTATATTTTGGATCCGCCGCCTTCAGTGCATTCTCATAAGCCATGTGGGGTAGATAGGGTGTTGTATCTATACTTACACCGTTGAGAAATACCCACTTCAGTCCACCGATGAACGAGTTACCTGGTGAAAATGCGAGGCTATAGCCCCAAAGCACCCAAGTTACTCCTACTAATGCCATGAGCACAAAGCTCATCATCATTGTGTTGAGGACGTTGCGCGATCGCACAAATCCTCCATAGAAAAAAGCCAGCCCCGGCGTCATTAGCAGAACCAATGCGGAACAAATCAGCATATATCCTGTATCCGCTGCTGTTTGAGCATTGGCGATCGCGGCTTCCGCAGATGATGGTTCCGCAAGTGCATAGTCCATCATCGGACCAATAAGCAGCCCCAGCGCGATCGCGCCCGTAATTATAACCTTTTTTAACACTTGTCTTTGACCTTCGAGCTCAAGCAATTTGCATGTAGTGAACTTCTATTGCAGCAATTAGGAAAACAAGTTTCTGTATCAAAAAATACATTTTCTTGTTTAAGCAGAGCTTAGACGCAAGCTGCAAAGGGAACATTTGACATCATTGGTATTACTGAGACAAAAATCTAAAAACTTTGGTATTGCTTATATCCCAGTTGGTCTAGCTTGGCTTGCTTTTCGATCACGGATTGGGCTAGGGTTTGTCGATACTGTTGCACTCTCTCGATTAATTCTGGTTGTTGGGTTGCTAGGATTTGTACTGCTAGCAGCCCAGCGTTTTTGGCGTTGCCGATCGCTACGGTTGCTACTGGAATACCAGCTGGCATCTGCACGATGGAATAGAGGGAATCTACTCCTTGCAAGTGACGGCTGGGTACT
Organism: uncultured bacterium; assembly: GCA_964250845.1. Taxonomy (GTDB): domain Bacteria; phylum Cyanobacteriota; class Cyanobacteriia; order Cyanobacteriales; family Chroococcidiopsidaceae; genus CAXUIG01. Next base: position 30,470 of record CAXUIG010000029.1, read on the forward strand.
GGGACGCCGATGACGGGAAGTGGGGTCAGAGATGCCACCATACCGGGTAGATGGGCGGCTCCCCCAGCACCAGCGATGATGACCTTGAGCCCTCGCTGGTGGGCAGACTTGGCATATTCCACCATCCGCTCTGGGGTGCGGTGGGCAGAAATGATCGCTACCTCACAAGGAACAGCGAATTCTTCACAAACTGCGATCGCGTCCTGCATCGTAGGCAAATCAGAATCGCTGCCCATGATGATGCCGATTAGTGGTTGACTCATATTTAGGTATGATGAATTTGATCATGGAAGCAACAACGCCAGCAATCGCTCAACCAAATTTTAACTTCACTAACCTGAATATTATTAACGCTCGACTACCGGGTTATGTAGGCTTGCAGCAAATCTGGATCGATTCACTTGGCAGGATTTCAGAAATTCTCCCAAATGGTGCATTCCAACGTGTCGCATCGCCGGATTTGCAAGTCTTGGATGTAGCAGGGGATTGGGTTTCATTGGGTGGCGTCGATTTGCAGATTAATGGGGCGCTGGGCTTGGCATTTACAGATTTAGAGCCTCACCATGTCCCGCTTCTACAGGAAATCTGTCAATTCCTATGGGAGCAGGGGGTGGATGCGTTTTTACCGACGCTTGTCACGACGTCAGTTGAGAATATTCAGCGATCGCTGTCCATCATTGCTGATTTTATTCAACGTCAAGAGCCTGTTGCACCCGCTGCCCAAATGCTGGGAGTGCATTTGGAAGGACCTTTCCTGAATCCGGAGAAACGCGGGGCGCACCCAGTTGAGTATTTATTACCGCTGACGATTGAGCAGGTGAAGCGGGTACTGGGCGATTATGCCCAAGTTGTTAAGGTGATCACTCTGGCGACTGAGTTAGATCCTGTTGGGGAAGCGATTCCTTATTTGAAAGCTCTCGGTATTACCGTTAGTCTCGGTCACTCTCAGGCAACAGCTGCCCAGGCGGAAAGGGCGTTTGGGCTGGGTGCCTCGATGGTGACTCATGCTTTTAATACGATGCCGGGACTGCATCATAGGGAACCAGGATTATTGGGTGCGGCTCTTGTCCATCCAACTGTTCGGTGTGGTTTGATTGCTGATGGTCAGCATATCTGTCCTACGATGATTCAGCTGCTGTTAAGAGCTAGCTGTTGTGAGAAAGGAGTTTTTCTGGTCAGCGATGCTCTAGCTCCGCTTGGACTAGCTGATGGGGTTTATCCCTGGGATAGTCGGCATGTTGAAGTTAAAAACGGCACGGCGCGATTGTTGGATGGAACTTTGGCTGGGACGACGCTGCCTTTGTTGGCGGGAGTGCAGAATTTGGTGCGCTGGGGGATTTGTGATGTGGAATGTGCAATCGCTCTTGCAACTGTTTCACCCCGACGGGCGATCGGTGTTACTGGGATACTCGGTACGCTAGGTGTTCAGCTGTTGCGCTGGCGTCTGGATGAATCAATCGGAGAATTGAGTTGGCGACGTTTGGAAGGGATTTGGTAAACGCAGATGAACGCGGATGAACGCGGATGGGATTGTCTCGTTGGCGTGGTAAGTTTAACCGTTGGGAAGTGTTTTGAAAAGTCTGGTTTATGAAGGCAGTAGATGATAAAGCGGTTGTTCAGGAGTATTTTAATTCTACGGGGTTTGACCGCTGGCGGCGGATCTACGGGGATGGTGAGGTTAGTAAGGTTCAGCTTGATATCCGCTCTGGGCACCAGCAGACGGTGGAGACAGTACTCGGCTGGCTGAGCGCTGATGGCAATTTGGCGAGTCTATCAATCTGCGATGCGGGGTGTGGTGTAGGTAGTCTTAGTATTCCTCTGGCTCAAGCTGGTGCTAAGGTGTATGCTAATGATATTTCTGAAAAAATGGTGGGAGAGGCGAAGGAGCGCGCTGTGGCGGTTTTGGGTGATAGTGGCAATTTGAGCTTCACTGTACAGGATTTGGAGGCTTTGGGTGGTCGCTACCACTCTGTCATTTGTCTGGATGTCTTAATCCACTATCCCCAAGATAAGGCAGCTCAAATGATTTCTTATCTGAGTTCTATGGCAGAGTCTCGTCTGATTCTCAGTTTTGCTCCTAAGACGTTTTCCTACAGTTTGCTGAAGAAAATTGGCAGTTTCTTTCCGGGAGCTAGTAAAGCAACTCGTGCTTATCTCCACCGCGAAGCGGATGTGGTGAAAATTTTGGAAAGCAATGGCTTTTCGGTGCAACGCCAGGCTATGACTCGTACTCGCTTTTACTTTTCCCGCATACTAGAAGCAACTCGCAATTAAGAATCTGGACTGATGACTAGAATTTTTATGGGCGTAGCGGCTATTTTAGCTGGTCTATCTGTTGCCGCTGGTGCCTTTGCTTCCCATGCTTTGAGGGAAAAATTGAGTGAACGGGCGCTCCAAGTTTTTGAGACGGCTGCCCGTTATCAAATGTATCACGCGATCGCTCTTTTGTTGGTGGCACTGCTGTTGAGTCGCTCTGAGTTCCCCCAGCCAAGTTTGGTAGCTGCTGGGTGGGCTTTTATTATTGGCATTGCCATCTTCTCAGGTAGTCTTTATGTCCTGAGTTTGACCGATATTAAGTTGCTGGGAGCGATTACACCACTGGGGGGCGTGGCTTTTCTTGCCGGTTGGGGTTGCTTGGCGATCGCAGCCTTGAGCTTCAAGTAAGTGTAATGTATTTACATCTTTCTTTAGGAGTGATTCGTAGATCTGTCTTTAGCTAGGTTAATCCACTCTGTGGATTTATTAATTATTAGTTATTGAGGCGAAAGTTAGTTCCCTCAATAGCTCAGTCAACTGAGCTATCGTTAATGTAATCTGAGGTTCCAATGACATTCGCTACTGATGACACTACCAAACAATCTATAGAAGCCTTTCAGCGCTTTGATGTAGATACTCAGCTTGGCTTACTGTGGTTTGGTTACAAAGATATCAAAGACCAACTTACGCCAGCTAATCAAACTTCTGCACAAGAAACCGCTGAAGCTTTATTTAATCAAATCCAGGCAATGTCCCACGAAGAGCAGCTGCAGGCACAGCGCGACATCGCGGCAAAAGCTGCTACTGATATTAGCCACTCCTATAGCTCCTTGAGTTCCAGCGCTAAGCTGGATGTGTGGTTACGCCTAGCACAAGGTATGGATAACGGTACCATCATTCCGGTTCCGCCTGACTATGAACTACCCGCTGAAACACAAGACTTTGTAGCTACAGTAACGAAACTGGGTTTTGAGCAGCGGATTGATTTCATGCGTAGTGTGGTAATAGAGATGGGTGCCAATTCCAAGTAAGGCTCTACTGTCTAGATCTTGAAGTAGGGACAAGAGGGGCTCCAGGGGCTCCAGGGGAAACCCCACCATAGATCAATTCTCTCTTATTGAAACAAGAACCCAAGAGTTGATTCGGGCTTAGTCTCTCTCGAACAAAAGTTTCTCCAATTCCATGAAGAACTTCTCTTTTCTTGAAACCAGATCGCAGAGAGCTATTTTCTTCTTTCCCCCCCTCTCCCCCTCTCCCCTTGAGCTAAATCATACTTTTTATTACTATAGAACCGACATTTTCTAGCTGTTTGGTCGTAAATAATTGTGGTTTGATCTAGGTATTCCTTTTCAACATCTGGTAGTGGGTGATGTTTCAGATGCTGTTGTTAACGGCGTTGGAATTCAACTACACCAGTGAAAGGGAAACTTTATTTTGTCTAGACAAACAATGACAATTCTGACAGGTGCAACGTTACCACTAATATTAGCTGCGGCACTAGTACATCCGGCAAATGCACTACAGCTGAATGACAATCTTACGGTGGAAACAAGCTTTCAGCTGAGGAATAGCAATGACTTGGTTTTGACTCAGCCTGGCAGTTCCGAGACCCGAATTGAAACGCCTCCGAGTCCGAATGCGCTGATGATTGTCCAGGAAGGTTCACCCCACACACAAAATCTTAATCTACCTTCAGCTACACCTTCATCTACATCTGGTTCTACTTCTACATCTGGTTCTAATTCTACACCTTCATCTACATCTAGTTCTATTTCTAGACCTTCATCTACATCTGGTTCTA
>CAXUIG010000029.1:34626-40078 GCA_964250845.1 uncultured bacterium
TCTACTTCTACACCTTCATCTACATCTGGTTCTACTTCTACACCTTCATCTACATTTCCTTCTATAACTCCTTCTATTTCTAAACCTTCATCTACTTCTACACCTTCATCTACATCTGGTTCTACACCTCTTAACTTTACACCACCTTACTCTACCCCTTACTCTACCCCTTACTCTACACCTGGTTCTGCACCTCCTTCTACACCTCGTTCTTCTACAACTTACTGTACACCTTACTCTAAACCTCCTGACTCTAAAACTCGTTCTACACTTGACTCTAAAGCTTCTACTTGTAGACCTTACTGTACGCCTTCTTCCTGTACATACTGTATACCTGACTCTACACCCGACTGTAGACTTTACTCTAAACCTTACTCTACACCTAGTAGGACATTTGAACCGGCCAACAATTAAAGGTAATCAGTTTTGTTTAAAGCCTAACAGAGCCACAATCACGGTACTCAAACACCGATTGCGGGCACGCAACTGCGAAGGCTTTGCTTGGGGCAAACCTTGCTTCCCAAAAAGAGCACTGTTTCATGGGTGAAGGCGAAGCCCCGCATTAAGAAGATTCACACGTCCATATATGGTGCGGTTTCCTAGTTCCTCGAATTCATGTTAATTCATATATATATATATTAGTTTGGACAGAATAAAGTCAGGAAGTAAGACATGTTTTAATTACTTTTGCCTGACTTTTTTAATGACTATTGTTAATTGTTAATATTTATCAATAAAGGTAAAGTGTTTAAGTAGCAGGGTAAAACTAGAATCCCAGCCCTAAGAAGGTAATGATTTTAGTCAACTCGCACAACACGAGTATTCAGTTCTGATTTGACTTTCTAAGCATGAAACTCTAAACAAAAGGGCCTGGCTGCAACGCCAATTTCACCATTAGAAGCCGTCAAACTAGATAGTTGGGCTATCTATTAAAAGACTCAAAGCGATTAGGTGAAGTTTGAGAGTATTCTACCTAATATTGGATAAATATTTGAGGAAGACTTGATAAAATTTTAGCTAGTAATCCGGTCTATTAATGTTGGCGTGCTATCAGCTTTTTTGGGCTTAAGTCAACCGAATGAGGATGTACTCCCCTTTAAAGAAAACAATGATGACAAGATTTTCCGTTTGTGTCCTCACAGGAGTTTTGCTGGCAATTATCATTAATTTGACCGTGGGTCACCTGTCACCCAAGTTGTTGGCTCAGGAAGCACTTGACGGTTACAGAATTATGCCACTGGGGGCTTCCATCACCGCTGGCTATCCTGGCGAGGGTGGGTATCGCATTAAGTTGTGGAATACGGCGCTGGCAAACAATTGGAACATTCATTTTGTCGGCTCCCTATCTAATGGTTCCGATAGCCTCGGTGATAAGAACCATGAGGGTCATATAGGTTATCGCATCGATGAGATTGCTGCACTGCTGGATGATGTGCTTGCTACTTACAATCCGCTTTCTTATTCTATTGCACATCGGGACTAATGATGTGACAGAGGATTATGACCTGAGCAATGCACCCAGCCGACTACAATCCCTGCTCGAGCAGATATTTAAGGACATTCCAACAGTGCAGTTACTAGTTGCCCAAATTGTGCCCTCTAGCAATCAAACATTCAATGACAGAATCCAAACATTCAATGCAGCGATTCCGAATATCGTCAGCTTTGAGCAAGGGCAAGGCTACAATATCAATTTTGTGGACATGAATAGTGCACTGACACAGAATGATCTCTGTGATCAGATCCATCCCACGCAGTCCGGCTACGATAAGATGGCCGATGTGTGGTCCACAGCTATTGAGCCGTTACTGCCGCTGGAATACAAGTGACCTGACTGGTTACAATTGAGGGCTCAGATGTAGTTATTGCAACTGTCTAAAATCACCTAAGAGGTTTTTTTGGGTACTGATAGCGTCAAAACTGCTTGTAAGGGCAAATTTAGCAAATACTCATAGGAGCAAATACTTTATTCATGTGCCGTTTACTTGGCTACGTAGGCCCAATGATTCCTTTGGAGTCCTTGTTGTATAAACCAGAACACTCGCTCATTGTCCAGAGTTATCAACCCCAGGAGATGACCTCTGGAGTAGTTAACGCTGATGGTTTTGGCGTGGGCTGGTACCACCCGCAACGGGATACTAACCCTTTCACTTACAAAAACACAATTCCCATTTGGAATGACATCAACCTTCCTAGTTTGGGGCGTTATGTTGAGTCGGGGTGTGTAATAGCGAGTATCCGCAGCGCCACCAGTGGTCAGGGTGTGGATATTAGTAACTGTCAGCCCTTTGAGTACCAGCGCCTGTTGTGCATCCACAATGGTCGGATTGAAAACTTCCGAAAGACACTGTGTCGCCCCTTGTGCGATCGCCTGGGTGATGTCGCTTACCAGTCGATTAAAGGCAGTACTGATTCAGAACACTTTTTTGCCCTGCTGATCAATGAATATCTTGCCAACCCAGCTGTTAGTCTAGATCAAGCTTTGCAAACTGCGTTGCTAACCTTGGATGAGCTGGCGAAATCCTATCAAGTGGTAGCCTCTGCCAACATGGTTGTGAGTGACGGGCATCGTCTCGTCGCCTCTCGCTTTGCCACCGGCACATTGGCTCCCTCTCTATACTGGCTACGGGACGATCCAGCCTTCCCAGAGGCGGTCATTGTCGCTTCCGAACCTTTGTTTGAGGGCAATTGGCACCGCTTCCCTGACAATAGCCTTCTTAGTGTGGGGAAAGACCTTGAGATCGAGATCCATCAACTTTAAAGAAACGGACTGTAAAGACCTAATTAATCGCGTCTCTACAAACACCCTCGATGACCGGCGGCAACTGCTCAAGCAGTGGTTACACGAGTGCCGCCTCGGAACTCTCGCCTTGTTTGAGGGGGTGGACGATGCCACTTTCTGCCGCCAAGCGCATCTAGACTTCAGCCCAGCTGGGTGGCACTTGGGTCACATTGGCTATACCGAATCTCTGTGGCTGCTGGAGCGCGGCGCTCTGATGCTGCCCCTGTGGGCAGAATACCGCCAGCTGTTTGCTGCTGATGGGACGCCCAAGACACAGCGCGTCAAGTTACCCCCATTAGCAGAAGTCCGCTACTATCTGGACACAGTCAGAGAACAAGTCCTGAATTACCTAGATAGAGTAGACCTAGATCGGCAAGAACGCCTCTGGCGCTGGCTGATTCAGCATGAAAGCCAACACAGTGAAACTATTGCTTTCGTCCTGCAATTGCAACACTGGGACGCCCAATCCGTTGTAAAAGCGCAAGGGCTTGCGCCTCTACCTAAGCGGCATGATCGTGTGCCTCTAAATGAGATGATTAAAATCCCAGCTGGGTACTTTGAGCAGGGAAATGACTCGCTTGATGCCCTAGATAATGAGTCCCCAGTCCATCGGGTAACTCTTGAGACTTACTGGATTGACCGCTACCCCGTTACTTGTGGGCAGTACCGGGCGTTCATAGAGGCGCGGGGCTACCATAATCCCATCTGGTGGTCAGATGCTGGGTGGGAATGGCTTGGGAGCCAGATGGTGACACAACCGCTCTACTGGACAAACGACCCCGCTTGGGATAACCACCCTGTCTACGGCATCAACTGGTATGAGGCAGAAGCTTATGCCCGGTTTGTTGGTAAACGACTACCCACAGAAGCGGAATGGGAAAAAGCAGCCAGCTGGGATGCAGCCGCAGGTCATAGCCGCATCTATCCTTGGGGGGAAAAAGAACCAGATTCCCAACTATGTAATTACGCTTATATGGGGGCGGATAGCTATCCGCCCCTACAGACAACGCCGGTAGATGCCTGCCCAGATGGGCAGAGTGCGTATGGTTGCTACGATATGCTCGGTAATGTCTGGGAGTGGACGGATTCTGTGTTCCACGGCTATGAGGGTTTTGTGAGTTACCCTTATGCCGGTTATTCCAAGGTTTATTTTGACGGGCAACACCGGGTACTAAAAGGGGGCAGCTGGGCAACTCGTCCTTGGGCTTTGCGCTGTAGCTTCCGCAACTGGTATCATCCCGGCGTGCGTCAGATTCTGGCGGGGTTTCGCTGTGCTAGTAGCGCAAATTTGGAAAGTTGTGGTGCAGTATGTAGGTAGTTTAAGGGGAATATCCACTATATAACGGGCGTAAGCCTGAAAGAACTGGCTTAGGCATGATTTTGTGCGTGATGGCTTTGTGTTTTACTGGCTGACGGTTCTAGCAAGCCATTTGTGGTTGGCGATCGCCTAGTGTGTTGCCATAGGCGATCGTCATGTATGCCCCAAGCAAACGGAGGTTGAATGTCAATATCTAAGACTGCAAGCGGCAAGGTTTCTGCTCAGTCCACAATCGAGAAACGCTTGCAGATAGAGCATCTACTCAGCCCAGCATTATCACCAAAACAGCTGAGTTTCGGGAGCGATGTGGTCAAGGGGTTGACTCAGACCCCCAAATCTCTTCCGGCTCGCTATTTGTACGATGACCGTGGCTCCGAGCTATTTGAGCAAATTTGTGAATTACCAGAGTATTACCTGACGCGGACAGAAACAACGATTTTGCAAGAGAGCGCTGGTGCGATCGCGATCAGGACTGGTCCTTGCGAACTGGTGGAACTGGGAAGTGGCAGCTCAACCAAAACCCGCATCCTGCTAGATGCCTACAACCATCTGGGCTACCCCCTGCACTATCTGCCGATTGATGTCAGTGCAGGAATCCTGGAAAGTAGTGCTAAGCAGCTGCTAGCGGATTATCCCTCTCTCCAGGTTCACGCTCTGGTAAGTACCTATGAACTGGCACTCAAACAGCTGTTTCCGACTCAGCTGCCCAGCCGGATGATTTGTTTTATCGGTAGTACGCTAGGGAATATCACTCCCCAGGAATGCGATCAGTTCTTCACCCAAATCACAGCTGCACTGAATTTGGGTGAGTATTTATTACTAGGGATAGACCTGCAAAAGCCAAAACAGGTGTTAGAAGCAGCCTATAACGACAGTCAGGGAGTCACAGCGGCCTTTAATTTGAATATGCTGCACCACCTGAACCGGAGCTTTGAGGGGAATTTTGACACCAACCAATTTGAACACTGGGCGTTTTATAACGAAACTCAGCATCAAATTGAAATCCACTTGCGGAGTCTGCGATCGCAGAGCGTGCAGTTACGCGCCCTTGACTTAACGGTTGAGTTTGAAACCGGCGAGACAATCCTGACGGAGATTTCTCGCAAGTTCGACCTCAAGGCAATGCAGGGGGAACTCCAGTCACGGGGCTTGGCGCCGCTCCAAGTGTGGACTGACCCGAAACAGTGGTTTGGTTTGTTTCTGTGTCAGATGCAACCGTTAGACTAAATTAGTGTTGCTGATTTGGAGCACAATCCAAGCAGGGGCGACCAGGGCGGTCGTCCTTCCTAAGGATTGATACCTGAGTTCGATGTAAAAAATTAGAAAGCTAAGCCCTCTGTAAGCTGTGACAA
>CAXUIG010000030.1:0-39926 GCA_964250845.1 uncultured bacterium
AGGCGAACAACACCATCGCAATCACGAAGTGGACGATGACGGGATGGATGGGATCTGGGTACGGGAGATTCTGGGTATTTAGAGTGAGCAGAGTAGGCATCGCTTCCTCCTTGCGGCATCAACATAAGATGATGACTTTTTTAGGTGTAATTTATGGCGCTACGGGCTGCTAGTGAGAACATCACTTTCCAAATCCCAGTGGACAAAAAACTGATTCCCGTTAGCAAACCGAGAACCCAAGGAACATTGAAGGGCCACTGCGACCAGATGAGGATGCCCAAAATAATAGTGGCAATGCCGCTGAAAAGTACAGAACTCCAATTGGATGTTGGCCGCAACGGACAATTTCTGCCAAGCTATACAGTGGTCCTAACCCATGTAGGTTCTTAGCCAAGATATTCAGGGCATTCGGCTCGGGACTAAACAACAGCATATTTCCCGACAAGTGAGTGATGACGAACGCGACGATGATCAGACTGGCCAAGGCAAGTACTGTCTTTCTGACGATACTAGGCCAGGTGTAAGGCGTAAAGACTTTGACCACCATAGTTATACCTGCTGCTTAGAGATTTTTTTTTAGTGAGCGCGACTACCTAAACGGCTCGCAGACGAACGTAGTCCGGCTCCCAGGTGTGTGCATCAAGGCGTTTTTCCAACTCCTCTACAGAACCTGCTTGCGCTAACCCAGATTTATATGCCTGGGTACCAATGGCAAGGGCAATCTTACGGCAAATGGTTCGAGCCTCTTCTAATGGCGGCAGCAGTGAAGCATTCTCATCCGCGTGAGCGGGGGCACACTCGCTCAAGGTTTTAGCGGCGACATAAAGCATTTCATTTGTGATGTTTTTGGGAATGGTTGCGATCGCCGCCAACCCCAATGCGGGGAAAATGAACGAGTTATTGCATTGAGTAATGGTGTAGGTCTTTCCCTGGTAGCTGACATTGGGGAAGGGACTACCAGTGGCAACGATCGCCCGTCCCTGGGTCCACTGAATTAAATCTTCGGGTTTGGCCTCAGTGCGAGAGGTGGGGTTGCTTAACGGAAAAATCAGCGGGCGTTTCACATGGGATGCCATCTCTGTGACAATTTCCCGCGTGAACGCGCCTGGCTGCGATGACAATCCAATCAAAATGGTAGGATGGACGTTTTTCACCACCTCTGCCAGCGTAATCTTACTGGAGTCGGCAGTCTGCCAGTTGTTGAGATTGGCTTGAGGTTGAGCAAAGGGTTGCTGAAAATCCCTGATGTGTTCGCGCCCCTGGTATTGCAGACCGCGACTATCAATCAGATAAAAGCGCGATCGCGCCTCAATTTCTGGTAATCCTTCCCGGATCATGGCAGTCATAATTTGATCGGCAACACCAACAGCCGCAGTGCCCGCACCAAAAAACACCACCCGTTGAGCGCTCACTTTCTCGCCAATTATCGCCATTGCTGCCATCAGCGTTGCTGATGTGACGGCACCTGTTCCTTGAATGTCATCGTTGAACGTACACAGGCGCTGTTGATACTTGTGCAAAATGCGAGTTGCATTTTCTTTGCCAAAGTCTTCCCAATGCAGAAGTACCTTGGGAAACTTACGCATAACCGCACTGACAAACTTCTCAATGAAGTCGTCATACTCGGCGCCACTGATGCGCTCATGTCGCCAGCCCAGATATTGAGAATCGTCTAGCAACTGTTTATTGTTCGTACCCACATCCAGACCAATTGGTAGTGTTGTGGTTGGATTTACTCCGGCACAAGCGGTGTAAAGCGTCAGCTTCCCTACCGTGATGCCAATGCCGCCGCCGCCAAGATCGCCCAGACCTAAGATTCTTTCGCCATCCGTGACGCAAACCAAATCAACGTTTTCAAACGGGCGTTGAGCTAAAATTTCGTCAATCCGATCAATTTCTGGATACGTAATATACAATCCCCGTGGACGGCGATAAATGTGGCTGTATTTCATAATCGCTTCGCCGACAACGGGTGTGTAGACGAGCGGTAGCATTTCAGTGATATGAGTTTGGAGCAACCGGAAAAACAGAGTTTCGTTGCGCTCGTGCAAACTGTTGAGGTAAATATGTTTTTCTAGAGGTGTGTTCTTGTTGTTGAATTCTTCGTAAGCACGATTGAGCTGAGCGTCAATGGTAGTAACTGCAGGTGGTAACAATCCTTCGAGTTTCAGTTCGGCTCGTTCTTCTTGGCTGAATGCAGTGCCTTTGTTGAAAAAAGGTTGTTCGAGCAGTTGATAACCTCGTAGTTTTGTGGAAGTATAGCGCTCACCTGTAGTGGGATTGCAATCAACAGTTACGTCAAACATGATAGGTCTCCTTCTGTCATAAAGTTACGTGGCAAAAAATATTACAGGCTAGAAAATCCTATTGCTAGGGTTAAATTGATCTAATCCTATAAAAGTCTAGGGTGCCAACCAAAGATCACAAATTTAACGCTCAATTAAGTTTGTTGGCGGTGAATGGTAGCCAGATCGAACTTCAGATTCCAGCATACCAAAGGGGCACATCTAAGCTCGAGTTTATCCATTTAGAAGACAGAGACTACAGCAGATGGCGTTCTGTAAGAATACCGAGTCGTGTAGTAATTTCTTTTCATAATTTATGAAAAACTTCCACCTTTGGTTGCTGTAGTTAACTACTGCGTTATTTAAAACTTCTCGTGCAATGATTCGTTGGATTGAAGCCTGAATTTGAATCAATTCTAGCATGGATAGAGGAAATGGTTCTGTTACATTGTGAAGTTTTAATACATTGTAGATAGTTGTTAACCAGTGTTGGATGAAACTGACTCAGTTACTCCAACAAATCGTTACCTCCCCGAGCGTTTAAGCGTTAGAGGAATTTGAATCGAGCCGGTCTTGGTCGTTAGCTAGTTTAGCCTTAAAAGCAGCTTCTTCTAATTTTTCAGTTGCACTTGATGCAGCATCTTTGATGTCCACTGCCTCATGAGGTATACCATGAGCCGCTAAAGCACCAGCCGCCGCACCGACGATAGCGCCAATGATGCCTCCAGTTTTTCCAGCGGCTTTGCCGCCGACTACACCACCTACAAAAGCTCCAGCAACTTCAGCCGCAACAGTACCTATGTCCATTCCAGTGAGTTCAGCCGCTTCATCCACAACAGTACCTATGTCCATTCCAGTGAGTTCAGCCGCTTCATCCACAACAGCACCTATATTTATTGGTTGCAAGAAGTTACTCTCAATCATTTGCACTACCTCGTCTCCATGACCAGCTAGCGTTTCTTTGAGCATGTAAACACTAAAGCCCCATGCTTCTGGCACTGTAATCTTGGGTGGCAAAAGCAGTTCGCTGGGATTGACCACGACATCTACCAGTGCCGGACCCTGATGGCTCAAGGCTCGCCCAATTGCGCCACGTATCTCCCCCGGCTCTTCGACACGTATCCCCATGATTCCCATGGCCTCTGCCATCTTGGCAAAGTTCGGGTTTTTCAAGTCAGTTCCATAACTTGTCAGACCAGCTACCTTCATCTCCAAGTCGACAAATCCTAGAGAACCATTGTTGTAGATGATAATTTTCACGGGTAGGTCGTACTGGAGCAGGGTAATGAAGTCACCCATCAGCATAGTGAAACCACCGTCACCAGATAGGGAAATCACCTGCCGCTGGGGATAGAGCGACTGAGCACCGATTGCCTGCGGCATCGCCGAAGCCATCGAACCGTGGTTGAACGAACCCAGCAGTCGTCTGTCCTTGGTCATTCGCAGATATCGTGCTGCCCATGCGGTGGGCAAGCCCACATCTACCGTGAAGATGGCATCGGTGGCTGCCAGTTCACTGAGCATCGCTGTGAGATACTCAGGATGAATCGGACGTTGTCCGGCTAGACCCTGGGCGTATGAATCGAGAACCTTACGAGTTTTGTGGTAGTGACCTAATGCTTGCTCAAGGTGAGAGCGATCAGATTTGGGTTGCAGCAGTGGTAGGAGAGCTCTAAGCGTCGGCAACACATCCCCCACTAGTCCCAAATCCAAACGGCAGCGACGCCCCAGCCGCTCCGGGCGAATATCGATTTGCACAATCTTTGCCCGTTGAGGATACCAATCTTTATAGGGAAAATCAGTCCCCAGCATCAGCAGGACATCACTACTCTCAGTGGCACGGTAGCCAGAGGGAAATCCAATCAGCCCGGTCATGCCGACATCGTAGGGATTGTCGTACTCTACATGCTCCTTCCCGCGCAGCGCGTGTACTATGGGTGACTGGAGACGCTCACCGATTGCCATCAGTTCGTCATGAGCGTCGGCGCAGCCGCTGCCGCAGAGTAAGGTAATTGCTGACCCATCGTTTAGCAACTGTGCCAGACGAGTCAGGTCTTGATCAGCGGGACGGACAGCAGGACGAGCCAGCATCAGGTGATGAGAGAGGCTATCATCCGGCATGGCCTCCATGGCGATATCCCCTGGCACGATAAGTACAGAGACACCACCTTTGCTAATGGCAGTCTGCATGGCAATTTGCAAAGTGCGGGGCATTTGCCGCGCCGACGAGATCATTTCACAGTAGTGGCTGCATTCGATAAATAGGCGTTCGGGATGAGTTTCCTGGAAATAACCAGTGCCGATTTCACTGCTAGGGATTTGAGCGGCGATCGCCAGTACTGGTGCCATGCTGCGGTGACAGTCATACAAACCGTTAATTAGGTGCAGGTTTCCCGGTCCACAGCTGCCAGCGCAAACTGTCAAATGACCGCTCAGTTGCGCTTCAGCTCCCGCAGCAAAGGCGGCAGTTTCTTCATGGCGGACATGCACCCAGTCAATTGCCTGATGAAGGCGGACTTCATTAACAATGCTGTTAAGAGAGTCACCGACAAGACCATAAATCCGATGTATCCCTGCTTGTATCAGCGTTTCTACAATCTTGGCAGCAACAGTTGCTTTAGACATAGTAAAATGCTTGTTAAAAAACAAAATTATGAACAACTCTCAGCCACTAACAAAGGCGAGTCCCAAGCAGAGCCAAGTCTCACTCTGATGTTCAGTCATAATCTTCACTTACTCATCTATTTGAGTGAACTTGACGAATTTCTATCTTGTTTTCATTGCTTTGTCCCAGAATCAGTGGACCGTACCTTTTGGCCGCAATATTCTCCACACTGCTGGATGAGCTTGGCGACTAAACCCGTCCAGCCAGTTTGATGGCTAGCACCGAGTCCGGCACCGTTATCTCCATGAAAATATTCATTGAAAGTTATCAGCTCACGCCAATTCGGGTCGGTTTGGAATTTTTCCATTCCTCCATAAACAGGCCTCCGACCAGACGGCTCTCGCAAGAAAATTCGGGTCAGCCTTTGAGATAGTTCAGTTGCCACTTGCCAAAGTGTCATCATTTGACCAGAACCGCTCGGACACTCCACTTTGAAATCGTCGCCTAAGTAGTGATGGAACCTTTGGAGTGACTCGATGATCAGATAATTCATTGGGAACCACACCGGTCCGCGCCAATTGGAATTGCCGCCAAACAGACTGGTAGTGGACTCGGCGGGTTCGTAATCCACTCGGTGCTCCTGACCATGTATTGTCAGACTGTAGGGATGCTCGGCATGAAATTTAGAAATAGCACGGATGCCATGGGGACTTAAAAATTCTGTTTCATCTAGCATCCTTTGTAGTATGTGCCGGAGCTTACCTTTGGCGGCGATCGCCAGTAGTCTTCTTTCACCAACACCTGATGTTTCCATACAGACGATATTCTGTGTCAGGTCAGGGCGATTCTGAGCAAACCATTCTGTCCGTCGTTTAAAGTTGGGAAATCTATCCAAAATTCCTGGCTCCAAGGTGGCAACGGCAAACAGTGGGGAAAGCCCCACAATCGAACGCACTTTCAAAGGTAGACGACGACCATCGGGCAGATGCACTGCATCATAGTAAAAGCCATCGGCTTCATCCCAGAGGGCTATGTCTGCTGATCTTATGCCATCCATTGCCGCACTAATGCGCAGAAAATGTTCGAAAAACTTGCTGGCAATGTCTTCATAGGTTGCATTAAATTTTGCCAGTTCCAGCGCCATTCCCAGCATGTTGAGGCAATACATCCCCATCCAACTGGTGCCATCCGCCTGATTGATGTATCCACCTTTGGGAAGTTGAGCACTTCGGTCAAAAACACTAATATTGTCTAATCCTAAGAAGCCGCCTTGAAAGACGTTATTCCCTTCAATATCCTTCTGGTTCACCCACCAGGTGAAGTTAAGTAGCAATTTCTGAAATATGCGTTCTAGAAATTGTTGATCGGCGCGGCCATACATTTTTTGCTCGATCTGATAGACGCGCATGGCCGCCCAGGCGTGAACGGGTGGGTTGACATCGCTAAAGGCCCATTCGTAGGCTGGAAGCTGACCATTGGGGTGCATATACCATTCCCGCGTCAATCGATCAAGCTGGTGCTTAGCAAAATCGGGGTCCAGGATCGCTAGTGGAATCACATGAAACGCCAAATCCCAAGCGGCAAACCAAGGATATTCCCACTTGTCTGGCATCGAGAGAACATCATTATTAAATATGTGAACCCAATCGTGATTTCTGCCGCACTTGCGTTCGGTCGGTGGCTCAGGACCAGCGGGATCGCCCTTAAGCCAGTCTTCCACTACGTAAAAATAAAATTGTTTGCTCCACAACAGCCCGGCAAATGCCTGTCGTTGCACATTGCGCTCGTCCTCTGATATTTCAAAGGGACAGATGCGTTGATAAAATTCGTCCGCCTCTTGTCGGCGAGTTTGATAAATTCTATCAAACTCAGGATTGAACGGTTCGCTTAAAGAAGACTCGTCACTCAGGCGCAATCGCACTGTTTTGGTTTCGCCCGCACCAATTAGCAATTCATGATGGGCAGAGAATTTGGTGCCGAGCCGATTTGGATTGACTGCTTCTTTTCGGCCATGTACCAGATAATCGTTGAGCCCATCTTTGACGTAGGGAGAAGCATTATCCGCTCCAAATAATCTTTCAAAGTTAGTTTCATTTTCTGTAAACAGCAGTTCTGGTGTTTGGTCGCAGTAGAGCCATCTATTTTCCAGTGTTGGATGGCAAGCTTCTACAATGCTGAGGGTAGAGTCAGATTGGCTAACCTTGAGAAGGGGCTTTTCTTGACTGGTATCCCAAGACCAAGTATTCCGAAACCAGAGAGTTGGCAACAGATGCAGCGTTTTTTCTTCTGCTCCCCGATTGCTAATGCTGATTTGAATCAAAATATCTTCAGGTGATTTCTTGGCGTACTCTACAAAAACATCGAAGTAGCGGTCTGAGGCAAACACGCCTGTATCGAGCAATTCAAACTCTGGACTTTGACGGCCTCTACGCTGATTTTCTTCAACTAATTGGGTATAGGGGAAAGCAGCTTGGGGATATTTGTAAAGATACTTCATGTAGGAGTGGGTGGGGGTATTGTCCAGATAGAAGTAATATTCTTTGACATCTTCCCCATGGTTGCCTTCACTTCCTGTTAAACCAAACATCCGCTCTTTGAGAATGGCATCCGCTCCATTCCAGAGCGCAATCGCAAAACACAATCGCTGGTGGTTATCTGAAATTCCGGCAATGCCATCTTCTCCCCAACGGTAGGCGCGGGAGCGGGCATGGTCGTGGGGCAAGTACTCCCAAGCAGTGCCATTAGGACTGTAGTCTTCGCGCACAGTGCCCCACTGCCGTTCACTCAGATAGGGTCCCCATCGCTTCCAGTAGGCTCTACGGTCTCGGTTGGCTGCTAATCTTGCTTCTTCTTCAGTCATATCGATTTTGAGGATATTGAGAGTTAGAATTTTTTATGGAAAAGGCGGAAGCTGTTCCCCTTTGTTCTCTATTGCTATCCAGGCCCGAAGCACCTCTGCTACCGTCCAGGCTTGGGCAATACAGCCCCTGGGAACCATTGGTGCGTCGCCATCAAATATTTCGCTCAGACTGCCAATTCCATGATTAGTGAGGTGGTTTGCCATTGGCTCTAAGAAACTTATAGCCTGGGCTGAGTCTTGAAAAACGCGCAAATGTGCTAGGACAAAGGGACCGATTAGCCAACCCCAAGTGGTTCCCTGGTGATAAGCCGCATCTCGAGTAGCGCTGCTCCCGCCGTAGTGCCCCTGATATTGGTGATGCTTGGGGGCAAGTGAACGCAGTCCATGGGAAGTTAAAAGTTCCCGTCCACAAGCCTCTACCACTGCCTTTTGCTGAGCTGGAGTGAGTGGACTTTCTGGTAGCGACACCGCCAAGATTTGATTCGGTCGCAGGCAGGCGTCATCCCCATTGGGACCGTCTAAAACGTCGTAGCAGTAGCCAACTGCCTCGTTCCAAAATCGACTGAAACTCCCGGCGGCACAATTGGCGATCGCATCATACTCCTGGTATGGCTTACCAAGTTTACGAGCAAACTTTGTGATTGTTCGCAGGGCATTATACCAGAGGGCATTGACTTCCACAGGTTTACCAATACGAGGTGTGACCACCCAGTCTCCGACTTTGGCGTCCATCCATGTCAACTGCACGCCTTCTTTCCCTGCATAAAGTAAGCCATCTGCGGGATCGAGGTGAATGTTGTAGCGGGTGCCGCGACAGTGCCAGGTGATAATGTCTGCTAGAACTGGAAAGATTTCATCGATTAGCTCGTCATCCCCAGTTGCCTTGAAGTAAATCCGCAGCGCTTCAAAGTACCAAAGGGTTGCATCTACCGTATTGTATTCCGGGGCTTGGCCTGCATCAGGAAAGCGATTGGGCAGCATCCCCTGGTCTACATACCGGCCAAACGTCCGTAGAATTGAGCGGGCGATTTCTGGGCGACTTGTTGAAATGGTTAGTCCTGGTAGGCTAATCATGGTGTCGCGTCCCCAGTCACCAAACCAGTGGTACCCCGCAATGATTGATCTACCGTTCGGTTCGTCGGGCAAGGAACGGTTGACGATGAACTGGTCAGCGGCAAGTATCAGGTGGTCAATCCAGGTAGGCGTTGCTGGGGCATTACTGGAGCGACTGGCTTTCCAGCAGCCAATCAATTTTTTCTCGTAGAGGCGACGAATCTCCAGCGCTGCTTGACCCGACAAATCTGGATGACTTTCGGTGCTGGCAACAAAGGTGAAGGATTCACCGGGTTGAAGCGTGACGTCGAAGGTTGCTGCATGTAGGTGATCCTCGTGAGCGCTCAGTCCCCGATATTGTTCGAGCAACAATTCAAATCCGTAGTACCAGTTATGTACAGGTGAGGCGCTCCCCTTGTCCGTCAGCAGATACAGCGGCATGGCTTCGGAATAGGCACTCACGCTAACCCCGTGGTCTACCGGAGCAACTGCCATCTGCCAGCCTCCGGCTTGAGTACTACCATGATAATCGCGATAGTTGACCAGGGCTTTGAGTGTTAGAGTCAGGGGACTCGTTGCTCGACACAAGACGTACTGAATATATGTCGTGTTAGCACCAGGCTGCATCCAGACCCGCTTCTCCAGTAGTGCATCTGCACAAGCGAATCTCCACACGGGAATAGTGCCTTCAAGCTGGAAGCGTTCGATGTAGAGACAGGCGTGGGCGTCGATAATGCCCCCAGTCCAACGGTTTGCGTAAAGGAGATAGGAATGTCCGTCGTACAGAGCAGTCTCGTCTAGCTTGGCGAGCAACAGGGTACGTCCCAGTGGCGGCTTCAGTGCTGCTACAAGTAGTCCGTGATAGCGGCGCGTTAAAAGACCTGCCACGGTTCCCGACCCATAGCCGCCGATGCCGTTTGTAACTAGCCACTCTCGTGCTTCGGCTGTGGCTCTATCGCTGCAAATTTCGCGGCCAAAATTAATGTTCATGGGCGATCAACTACTTACTGCTCATGATAGTTCCACAGCAGCCCACCATCGACAAAAAAGGTGATTCCATACGGAATCTGCATCTGATGAAGCCAGAAATGCCACCATAGATGCCACATCCTCTGGCTTACCCGCTTGAATCTGTTCTAGTGAATGTCCCTTTGTTTCCGGCACAAGTAAGTAAGTAAATAACGGGGCGGCAAGACACACTAGAGTGTAAACCCAGAAAGTGCTGCTGGTTCCCAAGCGGTTAATCAAGGTCACAAAGGTCAAAGTCACTAGCAGGTTAGCACCCCAGTTTGCCATTGTTGCCTGCACTAGCTCTCCAAGAGACTGGCTGCTGCCTGATCCACCATCCATAGCAGGATTCCCTGAGTAGGACGAATGATCTCACAGGGGAAGCGGTCAGGTTGATAATCGCCCTTCAGCACTGTTCGCAGCGTTTCAGCTTTTTCTAAGCCAGTAACAAAGAAGATGACGCAGGCAGCATTGTTTAGCACGGGTGGTGTGAGAGTGACTCGGTAGCTGTTAAACTTCGCCACCCAAGGTGCAGCAACAAGGTGCGTTTGGTCGTGGATCACCTCGGTTCCAGGAAACAGGGAAGCGGTGTGTCCATCTGGTCCCATCCCTAAGAGCACCAGGTCAAAACAAGGGAGCTGCTCTCCACTTAACTTAAAGAACTGCCGCAGTACTTGCTCATATTCCTCTGCTGCAATGCTTGCATCTGGATTTTCGGTCTGAATCCGATGTACGTTTTCCGGTGGAACAGACACAAGCTTTAGCAGTCGCTCTTGCGTCATGCGATAGTTGCTATCGGGATGATCCGGTGGCACGTGGCGCTCATCTCCCCAAAAAAAGTGCACCTTGCTCCAAGGCACCTGTCCCCGCCAAGATTCGGTAGCCAGCAGTGCGTAAAGGTTTTTGGGTGTCGAGCCACCAGATAGAGCGATTGTAAAAACTCCTCGCTCTTGTATTGCTGCGTTCGCTCGTTGGATGAATTCAGCTGCGGCTGCTTGACTAAGTTCTTCAGAATTTGCAAATACGCGGACTTCAGGATTGACTAATGGCATGGTTGAGCCTTTCATTTCATTGCCTCGACTAAACCACTAACGGAGCACGGGAGTACGAGCACGGGCAAATTGTCCACCGTAGATATCCATGATGGTGTTGAGCAGCCGCAGCGCATCGGGTTTAGGGCGCTGGAACGAGTTCCGTCCAATGATTGAACCAAACCCACTCCCCTCATTAATAGAGTGGATTTGCTCGAGGAGCATTTCATCACTTTCCGTTGCTCCACCAGAGAAGATGACAATGCGTCGTCCATTAAAGGTACACTGCACCACATGGCGGACTCGTTCAGTTAGCGTTGAGATCGGAATTTGCTCTTGTTCGTAAACCTGGCGTGCCGCATCCTGCTCGATGTGTTCAGTGGGTAACTTCACTTTAATGATGTGAGCACCGAGCTGTGCAGCAATTTGGGCAGCATAGCCTGTTACATCAATCGCCGTCTCACCAGAAGAACTCAAGCCCGACCCGCGCGGGTAAGACCAGATAATCACCGCTAACCCACAGCGCTTAGCTGACTCAGCTAAGTCACGGATCTGCCCATACATCTCCAGTCGGTGGGTAGAGCCGGGGTAGATAGTAAAGCCGATGCCAACGCAGCCTAAGCGCAGCGCGTCTGCCACGCTACCAGTTAGAGCCTGGGTCGGGTCCTTCTCATCATTAAGGACATCGTGGTCGTTGAGCTTGAGAATCAGCGGCAAAGCCCCAGCAAACTCTCGTGCTCCGGCTTCTAGGAAACCCAAGGGTGCGGCATAGGCATTACAGCCCGCCTCAATTGCTAGTTCAAAGTGATAGCGAGGGTCGTAAGCTGGCGGGTTGGGAGCGAAGCTGCGTGCCGGTCCGTGTTCGAAGCCTTGATCTACAGGCAGGATCACTAGCTTGCCGCTACCTGCGAGCTTGCCGTGGTTGAGCAGTCGAGCCAGGTTAGTCAGTGTACCCGGATTGTCACTACCGTACCAGCTCAAGATTTCTTGCACGCGTTCGTTCATGATTTTTCTCCCAAAATAAAGCGTTCAACTGCGTTAGCAAAGCCTTCGTTCTCGTAGTCGGTCGTTACGTATTGGGCAGATTGCTGTACCTCAGGACTGGCGTTGCCCATGGCGATGCTGATGCCGCTGTGCTTGAACATCGGCACATCGTTCGGCATATCCCCAATAGTGGCAATCTCCGACGCAGGAATATGGAGGAGTTCCGACAGCCGCTCGACGACAAACCCTTTGTTGGCGTGTGGGTTTGTTACATCTAAGTAGTAGGGCTGAGAGCGAGCCGCAGAAACCTCCTCCCCTCCGCCGGAACTCGAACCAGCCTTACAGTGGACTTGCCCACTGAACTGCCGCTGCGTGTCAGCCTCGCACCGCGCCACCAACTGCAGATTATCACTGACACCAACGATCTTTGCCACTTTGTCCGGTAAGTGCTTGAAGTGAGGCACGACCTTGGGTGGGAACTTGACTGTCCATTCCTCGCGCTCAACGTGAGGTCCGTGTCGCTCAGGCACAAACCAGTCCGTATCGCTGTAAATCCAGATATCAAGACCGTAGGAGGATAGAAGCTCGATCACACGCTTGGCGACTGCGGTAGGAACGAGATTCTGCTCAATGATTTCGAAATTTGGCTGCAGGAATACTGCGCCGTTGAAGGCTGAGATCGGTGCTGTCAATTGCAGAGCATCGACGAACATTTTCATGCCGAGGGGTGGACGTCCAGAAGTGATGGCGAAGGCGATACCAGTATCATGCAGTTTTTGCACTGCCGAGCGAGCGCGCTCTGTCAGCACCTTCTGTTTCGTGACGAGCGTGCCGTCCACGTCGGCAATCAGTAGAGAGACTTTCTGTGGGTTAAATGGTGTGTTGCTATTCATTAGTTAATCTCTCTCCAGTGGCGACCATCGCGCGCTAGCAACGACCTAGCCTCCTTCGGTCCCCAAGTGCCGGCAGTATAGTTGGGAAATTCTTCCGGTGGCGAGGCTTTCCAAACATCCAGAATTGGCTGCACCACACTCCAGCCGATTTCCACATTGTCCGCTCGCTGGAAGAGGGTCGCATCGCCAATCATGCAGTCATAAAGCAGCGTCTCATAGCCAGTACTCGGTGTCATACCAAAGTAGTCGGCATAGTGAAAATCCATTTCCACTCCATCCATGCAGATAGCAGGACCAGGCACTTTCGCCCCAAACTGCAGGCTGATGCCTTCATCTGGCTGAATATGCATCACTAGAACATTCGGCGCCAGCCGCTCGACTGAAGTCTGACGGAACATTAAGTGCGGCACCTGCTTGAATTGGATGGAGATTTCGCTCACCCGCTGTGGCAGCGCTTTGCCAGTGCGCAGGTAGAACGGTACCCCCGCCCAGCGCCAGTTGTCAATCGTCAGCTTCAGAGCAGCGTACGTTTCCGTGGTGGAGTCAGGCGCAACACGCGGCTCAAAGCGGTAGGCAGACATGTGCTTACCGTTGACAGTACCTTCGCCATACTGTCCGCGCACTGTTTGGGAGAGGACTTGCTCTTTGCTCAGGGGCTCTATAGCCTGCAGCAATTTCGACTTCTCATCGCGCAACGCCGAAGCTTCAAACGATAGCGGTGGCTCCATCGCCGTCATGGCTAATAACTGGAACATGTGGTTTTGCACCATGTCTCGCAACGCACCGGTGCCTTCGTAGAAGCTACCTCGTCCCTCAACACCTACCGTCTCCGCTACAGTGATTTGTACGTGGTCAATGTAGTTGCGATTCCAGACTGGCTCAAACAGGCCATTGCCGAAGCGGAAGACCAAGATATTCTGCACCGTCTCTTTACCGAGGTAGTGATCGATGCGGTAAATCTGGCTTTCATTTAGCACGCTGCCAAGGTTTTGGTTGAGAGTGCGAGCTGAATCTAAGTCATGTCCAAAGGGCTTCTCAATAATTACTCGTCGCCAGTGTCCCTGTTCTTCACTTGTCAGCTCGACCTTACCAAGTTGCTGCACAATCAGCGAGAAAAAGTTGGAGGCAGTGGCGAGGTAATAGAGGTAATTGCCCCCAGTACCCCTCTCGCTGTCAACAGTCGCTAGCAGGTCTCGCAGTTGTTGATAAGAGCCAGCATCCTCAAAGCTGCCGCTGAGGTAGTAGAGCCGCTGCACTAACCAATCCCAAACGTCCGGCTCCACTGAGTCAGTGGCAAACTCTTGAATGTCCCGGCTCATTTTTTGGCGGAAATCTTCCGTGTTCATCTGGCTATGAGCGAAGCCGACTACAGCAAACTCCTCGGGCAATAGCTTTCTTTTGGCTAAGTTGTAAAGCGATGGCATCAGCAGGCGCTTGCTCAGATCTCCAGCTGCACCGAACAGAACCATTACGCAGGGGCCAGCCGGTGGACTGAGCGCTTGATCTATCTGGTTAACTGCCTTTGCTTTTGTTAAAGTCATAACTTAATCCTCAACCGTGTCCCTCAAGGTGCCCGCCGAATTGGAAGCGCATTGCAGATAGCAGTTTGTCGGCAAACTCGTCCTGGCCCCGCGAACTGAAGCGCTGATAAAGCGCGGCACTGAGCACGGGCGACGGCACCCCTTCGTCAATCGCAGCAGCAAGCGTCCAGCGTCCCTCCCCAGAGTCCGAGATGTGACCGGCATATTTCTCCAGATTTGGTTGCTCGAGCAGCGCACTGGCGGTCAGATCCAGCAACCACGAAGCAATCACGCTACCGCGACGCCACACCTCGGCAATGTCGGGTAGGTTCAAGTCATACTGATAGTGTTCAGGATGCAGCAACGGTGCCGTCTCCGCGTCAGAGAGCTGGCAATGCTGGCCAATGTTGGCGTGCTTCAGGATGTTCAGACCCTCGGCGTAGGCTGCCATTAGCCCATATTCAATCCCGTTGTGTACCATCTTGACGAAGTGACCAGCACCATTGGCTCCGCAGTGCAAATAGCCGTCTTCAGAGGTGCCGCCAGCTTGCTCCCGCCCTGGAGTGCGCGGGATGGAGCCGCGTCCAGGTGCAAGCGTCTTGAAGAGCGGATCGAGCTGCTTAACGGCTGGGTCGGGGCCGCCAATCATCATGCAGTAGCCGCGCTCCAGCCCCCAGACTCCACCGCTGGTGCCGACATCAATATAGTTGATGCCCTGGAGCAAAAGCTTCTGAGCGCGTCGAATGTCATCTACGTAGTAGGAGTTGCCGCCATCAATGATCGTGTCTCCAGGTTCCAGCTTTTGAGCCAGTTCCTTGACCATCGTCTCTGTTGGCTCTCCGGCTGGCACCATTAACCAGACGGCACGGGGAGGAGTTAATTTCTGCACAAAATCGTCCAGAGTATAAGCTCCTTTTGCCCCTTCCGTTGCTAGCTGCTTCACCTTTTCAGGAGAGCGGTTAAACACGACACATTCATGTCCCCCCCGTAGCGATCGCCGGGCGATATTGGCACCCATGCGCCCTAGCCCAATCATTCCAAATTGCATACTTTTCTCCTTAGTTTTGAGTCTTGCTGATTCAGTAACCTTCATATCCGCTGCCACTGCTCCTTTGGCAGTAGCCTCCCTGCCAACTCCTGACACCAATGCTGTTCCCAACAATATCCGCCACTTCATAAATGCCGGGTGCTAGAACCGTCTGCTCTCTAGCATCATTGGTTGGTACTATTACCCAGGCAGTACCGGGTTGGAGCGGGTAAATGACAAACTCGTCTATAGATGCCGTTCCTTGTCTGGCTTGACCAGACCGCATCTGCAATTTATCAAGGATGTGTTTGTCCACCTCACACTTGTGTTTACCTCGCAGCAGACGCCAGATCATATTGCCATTCATGCGCCGAATCAGGCCAATCATGCTAAACATGCATATTTCCTCCTTTTCTTTAGCACGCTACTCCAGACCAGTGTGTAAAGCCCACAGCAGATCAGCACTCTCGTTCAAACTCCGGGTCATAACATAAAACAAGGCATCAAACAGCAGCAGCGTCGACTGCTCAAATAAGGAAACATCTGGCAATTGTTCACAACTGCGGTCTGGCTTTGCTCCTACTGCAATCTTGATCACAACATCAGACATTTGACCTAACAAAGACTCTGCTTGTGTTGTCACGCTGACAATGCGCGCACCTACTCCCCTGGCTTTTTGTGCGGTCACGCAGACACTACCGCTACCACCTGACTCACAACAAGCAATTAGTAGGTCCCCGGTTCTAATAATAGACGGTGTGATATTTTCACCGACTACATAAACTTGACATCCCAAATGCAGCAGTCGCATCGCTACTATGCGAATAGCAAAGCTACTGCCATTTCCTCCGGTGACCAATATTCTGAGCGCCTGCGCGACTTCCTGCCTGAGCTTTTCAATCGCTTGATCTCTAACTTTTTCCAGCACTAGTTCATTCCCCGAATCACCCTATGTCTAAAACCAGGGGTTGTGTTGCTCAGAAGTCAGCTCAAGACCTGCTTGATTAGTGTTTGTAGGGTCGCTAAACCTGCTTTGACATCTGCACCCAGATGTATTCGCAAAGCTCGACGCTCGCGCTCCGCCAATACCTGAAAATCGCCGCGCGCCTGAGCCGATTTGACTACACCGAAGCTGTATTTTTGTCCAGGCACTGGCAAATCAACCGCGTCGTCGCAGGTAATTTGCACAAAGACACCGCTGTTCGGTCCGCCCTTATAAGCCTGCCCTGTGGAGTGCAAAAAGCGCGGACCGAAACCAAGACAGGTTGCTACTCGCTTCGGATCGCGGACTAGCTGACGTATGGCTTGCAGTTGTTCAGTATGCAGCTCGTTTCTCTCGATGTAAGCCAGTAGGGCGAAATAATCACCGGCTTTTATTCGTTCTAGGTGAGCCCGGAGGTAACCACCTAGCGACTGTTGGCTGCTTACCATCTGTGTTAACGCCTCTGCATTCTTCTGATCAGTGAATAACTGGATACCAGCTTCCACGAAAATCGGCGTCTCAGGGGGGAGCGAACCAGTCAATTCATACTCAGACGTCAACTGCCGTGTCACGATTTTGCTCGCTTCCACATCAGGCTGGTTGAAGGCGTTAATCCCGATGATTGACCCAGCAACTGCCGTGGCAATTTCCCAGCGGAAAAATTCCTGACCAATTTGGTAGGGATCTGTAACTGTGATCCGCACTATAGGCTGCCCTACCTGCTCAAGTGCATCAACCGCTGCATCCTGGGATGGATCTGGGGCTCTTTCCAGTCTTATATAGACAAACAGGCGATCGCTGCCATACACCTCAGGGGTACCTAAAGGCTCCTGAGCAATAGGAATCAGTCCCAAGCCATCCTTGCCCGTTGACTCTGCCAGCAACTGCTCTAACCACGCTCCCAAGTCCGAGATCCCTGGCGAGGTAATCAGGGTGACTTTGTCCCGGCCATGAAGAGCCAGCACACCCATAATTGTTCCCAGAACTACACCAGGATTGTCTATAGCTGGGACGGTGGCAGCGCAAGAGTGTACCATCTCCTCAGCGTAGTCCAAGAACTTGGGGACATCCACACCCATTACGGCTGCTGGCACCATGCCAAAATTTGACAACGCTGAGTACCTGCCACCAATACTGGGTAAGCCAAAGAAGATATGGCGAAAATTGTCGCCCTCTGCTATGTGTTTGAGTTTCGAGCCAGGGTCGGTGATCGCTATGAAGCGTTTGCCTGCTGATTCGGCACCAACAACTTGCTGCACCCGTTCAAAAAAATATTGTTTAAAGATGTTCGGCTCCAAAGTGCCACCAGACTTGCTAGACACAATGAACAGGGTGTTGGCTATGTCCACGAGGCTCTCAACCGTCTTAATCTGCGCCGGGTCTGTCGAGTCTAGAACGTGCAGCTCAGGGTAGCCCAGCACCTTACCAAAGGTAAGCTTCATCACTTCCGGGCACAGGCTAGACCCGCCCATACCCAAAAGCAGCGCCTGGTCAAAGCCTGCACTTTTAACTTCTTGGGCAAGGTGTTTGAGGTGGTCAATGTGCGCTAATTGGTCTTCAGTGATACCGAGCCAGCCGAGCCAATGGTTCTCATCTGTGCCAGTCCATAGCGTTGCATCCTGTGCCCACAACCGCCGGATATTACCGTTACTCTGCCAATCTTGGAGTGATGTCTTGACTCTAGTAGCGAGGTCAGAAGACAGTTTGTAGGTCTGCCGGTTGAGTCCTGCACCTAGCACGTCTTCACGCTTCTTCTCTACTGCACTCAACAATTTGTCAAACGCTTGGGCGAACTGTTGTACCCCATCCGCTAATAACTGGTTCGTAACATCCTGCATCGAGATGTTGACCCGCTCAAGGGTTTCCATTATGTCGTGCGCCTCTTCGAGATCCTCTCTAAGACTGGCGCGTGCCTGTCCGTGATCGCGGAAGGCATCAAATGTTGCCGGGGGAATCGTATCCACTGTATCAGAACCGATGAGTTCCTCCACGTAAAGCACGTCACGGTACTGGGGGTTCTTTGTGCTGGTACTCGCCCACAACAGTCGCTGCGTTTGGGCACCCTTATTGGCTAACGCCTGCCAGCGATCGCTCTTTTCAAGCTCCTGGTAGCGTTGATAAGTCAGCTTGGCGTTGGCAATAGCAATTTTGCCTTTGATGCTACCAAGCAATGCCCGCTCACCATTACTCGTGGCAGTATTAAGCCGAGTTGTGACGATTGCATCAATCGCAGTGTCAATGCGGCTGACGAAGAAACTGGCGACACTGGCCACTTTGCTTACATTTCCATCCTGAGCCGCGAATGCTTCCAAGCCAGTAATGTAGGCATCTGCAACGCGCTCATAGGTCTGTTGTGAGAACAGCAGCGTGACGTTGACGTTGATACCTTCGCTAATCAGTTGCTGGATCGCGGGTATGCCTGCAGGGGTGGCGGGGACTTTAATCATTACGTTCTCGCGTCCAACCGCTTGCCACAGCCGCCGAGCCTCGCTGATTGTGCCTTGCGTGTCGTGAGCTAAATACGGTGATACTTCCAAGCTAACGTAGCCATCGCGCTTGTTCGTTTGCTCATAGACTGACCGCAGGAGGTCAGCGGCGTTTTGAATGTCATCAATTGCTAAGTGCTCATAGAGCGACATGGCGTCCATGTCTTGCTGCTGCTCAAGTTCAACTAGGGCATCGTTGTAATCGGTGCTGCCAGCAATAGCTTTCTCGAAAATGGCAGGATTCGACGTGACGCCTCGTAACCCGTCTTCATTCACTAGCCGTTGCAGTTCGCCACTGGTAATCAGGCTCTTGCGAATGTAATCGAGCCAGACAGACTGCCTGTAATTCTGCAGCTTCTGTAAAGAATTCATATTTTTCTCCTTCTATCGTTTAAAGTCGAATGCTACATCACATCCGCCAGTGACATGAATGACTTGTCCAGTAATGCATTCAGATTCAACAGTGTGCTGAGCTAAAGGATGCTTTCTTAAAGTCTTTCCCTACTCCCTACTCCCTGTTTTGCTAGTTGTCCTTTAGCCGCGTCGACCACCTGCTCGGGAGTAAAACCAAATTTCTTCTGCAGATCCTCAGGGCAAACGCATCTAAAATTAATAAAACTAAATGGACAAAAATTCTAGCTTGTGCATCAAACGCAAGAATAAGCTTTTCCGTTAATCTGATTTTTTCCTCCGTAGACAGAAGGTAAAAATTATTAGGGTAACGATTCTCAATAAAAAAGCTTAATGCCAAAAAATAGGACTTTATTGAGAACTAAGCCTTTTTATTGACAAGGTGCGTTCGCCCTGTGCAGATCCTTAAGCGGAGCCGAGGAGCCAAAGGTATGCATGCCGATGCAAGCACCACCCAAGCCGACATACTGACCCCAACCAAACGTGGAGGCTTGTTCGACACAGACTCGAGCAGTAACTTCCGGGGGGATAACGCTGTCTTTGTAATCCTGACTTTGTTGCTCGAACAGCTCCCACGAGGGCATGCTCACTACACGGGCTTTGATGCCCTCGGTCTTAAGTTGCTCGTACGCACCGATACACAGAGAGATTTCGCTGCCGGTAGCCATCAGCAGCACGTCGGGCTTGCCGTCCGGGGCATCGGCTAGAACATAAGCTCCCTGTTTGACACCGGAGGCTGGAGCGTATTGGGAACGGTCTAAGGTTGGTAGTGCCTGCCGTGTTAGCACTAGAGCTAATGGTTTATGTTGCAACTGCATAATCACCCGCCAAGCCTCTACCACCTCGTTAGCATCTGCCGGTCGCAGAGTAATCAGTCCTGGAATTGCTCGCAGTGAGGCCAGCTGTTCCACAGGCTGGTGGGTCGGTCCATCTTCACCAACACCAATTGAGTCGTGGGTGAAGATGTAGATGACTGGGATTTCCATCAGCGCAGCGAGCCTAATTGGGGGCTTCATGTAGTCGCTAAAAATTAGGAACCCGGAGCCATAAGGGCGGACCTTAGCAAGTGACATGCCATTGAGAATGGCACCCATTGCATGTTCGCGGATGCCAAAGTGGAAATTCCGACCCCCATAATTTTTAGCACTGAAATCTCCGGCTGCATCGAAAGTGAGGCGGGTCTTGGTGGATGGAGCTAGGTCAGCCGCACCCCCAATCAGCCATGGGACATTCAGTGCGATCGCATTGAGGACCTTTGACGATGCCTCACGTCCTGCTAATCCTTTTGTGTCGGTAGGAAACGTTGGCAAGCCCTGGTCCCAATTTGACGGCAACTGCCGGTGCTGCATGCGATCCAACTGTTCAGCCAGTTCCGGATGCTGGGCTTTGTATTCTTCGAACTTGGCTATCCAATCTGCGCGCAACTTACTGCCGCGCGTAGCTATTCCGGACTGAAAATGCTCCCGAACACCTTCGGGTACTAGGAACTTAGCATCCTCTGGCCAGCCGTAATTGTGCTTAGCTAGCTTGATCTCTTCTTCACCCAAAGGCTCCCCATGGGCAGCACTGGTGTCTTGTTTATCTGGTGCGCCATAGCCAATATGGCTATCGACGATGATTAATGTCGGTCTGTCGGGCGTGTCTTTAAAGGTCTTGAAAGCACGTTCGAGCATTTCCAGGTCATTGGCGTCGCCTACGCGGGTGACGTTCCAGCCGTAGCCAATGAAACGCGTGGCGACATCTTCGCTGAAGGTTAAATCAGTGTGGCCCTCAATGGTGATCTTGTTGTTGTCATAGATCCAACACAAGTTAGCAAGTTTAAGATGCCCAGCGAGTGATGCCGCCTCGCTGGATACCCCTTCCATCATACAACCGTCACCACACAGGGCGTAAACGTCATAGTTAAACATTTCAAAGTTGGGACGATTGAAGTACTGCGCCATCCATTGCCCAGCAATGGCCATCCCTACACTAGTGGCTACGCCCTGACCCAAGGGACCAGTTGTGGTTTCAACGCCGGAAGTCCAACGGTACTCTGGGTGACCAGGACACTTACTGTCAAGTTGGCGAAATCGCTTGATGTCCTCTAACGTTACAGACAACTTTCCTAACTGCTCGTACTTGGCGTTAACTGCCTTGACCCCGCATAGGTGTAGCAGTGAATAGAGAAGCATCGAAGCATGGCCAATCGAGAGCACGAAGCGATCTCTGTTGGGCCAAATCGGGTCATCAGGGTCGAAGCGCAAATATCGCTGCCAAAGACAGTAAGCCACAGGTGCCATAGCCATAGGAGTGCCAGGATGACCTGAATTTGCCTGCTGAACTGCATCCATAGACAGAGTGCGAATCGTGTTGATGCACAGCTCATCAACCTGTTTTGGGAGAGCAATTTTGGTTTGGGTAATCACGGGGTTCCTTTTACTTTTCTGATCAATGACTGAATTTTTACTCGGAGTCGAAAGAAATTGAATGTCGTTTGTTGGTTCTCAGAATATGAGGATTGATGCCGTTATGTCGCCTCCTCAGCGAACAGTCTTGACACTAACCCCAAGAATGGGGCTCGACTTACTCTTAGGGCTAGGAACGACCTATCCTCAAGAGCAGGTTTTCAAGCGTGATCATGCCCGGCTTTAGGCGTCGCCAGAAACTTCTAAGCACGGCTCCTCAACGTTAGGAATTTTTAGCTTGGGAGATCGCTGCAAGTAGCTTCTCCTTCTCCCAAGGATCCCAGTAGCGGACTTCGTTAATAAATAAGGCTGGGGTACTCTTGACACCGCTTTGTATTCCCCCTTGCATGTCTTGAGCAACTCGCTCTGCATTAACATGGTCGGTCATGTCGCGAAGGAATCGAGCAATGTCAAGCTGGATCTGATTTGCATACTCTAGAAGATATCCATTGTTAAGTGCAGATTGATGCTCAAATAAGAGATTGTGCATCTGCCAAAACTTATCTTGTGCAGCAGCGGCTTCTACCGCTTCTGCTGCCTTTTGAGCTTGGGGATAAAGATGAGGGCGCGGGAAATGGCGAAATACATAGCGCAATTGGATTTGTTGCTGAATCTCTTGAATTATCTTATGAACCTCATTGCATAAAAGAGATTGATAGTCACCATATTTCACTAACACGACTGCCGCATCCCTGCTTCCTTGAGTGTGATCGGATTCTGCAACTGGTATGAGCAGCTTTTCACCATCGCCTGTCTGGCTCATTTTTCCTCATGCGATCAATGGATAGCACTGTTGCGGTAAAAACGTTTGAATAAACAGTAAGAAATTGAATGTCGTTTGTTTGTTATCAAAATACGAGAATTGATGCCGCTATGTCGCCTCCTCAGCGAACAGTCTTGACGCTAACCCCAAGAATGGCGCTCGACTGACTCTTAGGGCTAGGAACGACCTATCCTCAAGAGCAGGTGATGACCCTGAGTAAATTCATCTGCTCTTTGGCTAAATTCTTAAAGCGTGATGATGCCCCGCTTTAGGGCAACAATCAGCGCTTGAGTGCGATCGCTTGCCCCCAGCTTACTCAGAATATTTTTGACATGGAATTTGACCGTGCTCTCAGCGATCAACAAAGCATTGCTAATCTCTAAGTTGCTCCTGCCCGTCGCCATCAGGCGCAGCACCTCTAATTCGCGAGCACTTAGTTCTTTATTCCCTATCCGCTCTGCCAGTTTTGCACCCACAACCGGAGGGATATAAGATTGACCGCTGTGAACTGTCCGAATTGCTGTCACTAGTTCGTCTGGCTCTGCATCCTTTAAGACATAGCCTTTTGCCCCGGCTTGCAGTCCCCGATAGATGTCTTCGTCTCTGTCGTAGGTCGTCAAGACAATAATTTTAGCATCCGCAAATTCAACACAGATAGTCGCGATCGCCTCAACACCGCTTAGATCAGGCATCCGCAAATCCATTAGCGTGATATCAGGTTGATGCTGGCGAAACAATTCTACAGCTTCACGCCCGTTGCAGGCTTGCCCAACCACGGTCATATCCGGTTTATAACTGAGTACGGCGGCTAACCCTTCTCGCATAAACGGATGATCATCGCCGATCAAGACACGGATGAGAGCGGCATCAGGGGGTGGAGGTGAGACGTGTGCGTGCGTCATGGGATTGGGACCCTGACGATAATCTCTGTTCCCTGTCCAAGGTGGCTCTGAATCGTTAGTTCTGCTCCAATGCGTTCAGCACGTTCGGTCATTCCAAGTAGCCCAAAGCCTAGACCAATCGACAGTCCGCTACTTTCAAATCCTTGCCCATTGTCCTTGAGCCGCAAAATGCACTGTGATTTATTATACTGCAACTCAACCTGAATTTCACTGGCATTGGCATGTTTAAATGCATTGGTTAATGCTTCTTGCCCGATCCGAAACAGATTCGCTTCAACCTCTTTCGGGATAGCATAGGGTTCACCGAGCACGTTGCAGACAACCTGAACAAAGGTATGGGAGAACAGTTGAGCAGCGAGTTGAGCAAGGGCGCTCTGCAAATCCCCTTCTTCTAAAATCTGGGGTCGGAGTGCCTCTACCGATCGACGGGCGTCAGCAAGCCCGGAACATGCCAAGGTGCGCCCTGTTTTCAGGTATGACTGGGCGGCATCGGGATCGAGCGTGAGGCGCTGGGAGGCAGCATCTAAGTGAACGATGATGCTCGTAAAGGCTTGGGCTAACGTGTCGTGAATTTCTCGCGCCATGCGGTTGCGTTCTTCCAGGATAGAAGCTTCCCCAGCATGTTTGCGTTCGCGGAGTTCAGCAGCACGCCATTCGCTAATATCAAGAATCACACCCACCATTCGCACAGGCTGTTCGGCTTCGTTATAAATGCCTCGACCTCTGCTAACTAACCAGTGAATACTACCATCTGCGTAGATCATTCGATATTCAGCTTCATAGTCGCTATGGGTTGCCAGAGCTGCCATAACAGCCTGATCAGCCCGATCAATATCTTCTGGATGAACGCGATCGCGCCATGCCTGATAGGTGCTCTCAACTTCACCGGGGACTAACCCC
This sequence comes from uncultured bacterium, assembly GCA_964250845.1. Lineage (GTDB taxonomy): Bacteria > Cyanobacteriota > Cyanobacteriia > Cyanobacteriales > Chroococcidiopsidaceae > CAXUIG01. The sequence goes on from CAXUIG010000030.1 coordinate 24,158, forward strand.
AGCATTCGGGCATATTTATCGTCCCAGTCTATTGTATCCTCCACGATATTCCAGTCCCAACTGCCAATGTAGCTAAAGTCCATAGCTAGTCTGCGCTGTTCTTCACTCTGTCGCAGGGCGTTCTCAACTCGTTGGCGCTCTTCAATCTCCTGAGAAAGCAGCAAAGTTCGCTCATTGACTTGTTGTTCCAATGTTCGATTGTAATCGGCTAACAGTTGCTCTGCTTGTTTGCGCTGGCTGATGTCTTGAAAGGCTGCGATCGCATAAGCCACCTTGCCCTGTTCGTCAAAGACTGGAGTGCCCCATACCTCAATTGGAATCGTTTGGTTGTTTTGGTAAATTGCCATATCATCAACTGTGGTGCGTTCACCGCTCAATGCCCGGATGATTGGCACTTCCCCATTTGGATAGATTTGCCCCGTTCCCGTCCGATAAAGTTGATAAATCTCTGCGATTTGATCCGGTGGCACGGCAGGATCAATTCCTTTTCCCAATAGCTGAATTCCCCGTTGATTGGCGTAGTAAGGGCGACCAGCCGCATCCAATACTGTAATTGCTACCGGAACCGCTTCTAGGAACTGAGCCATTCTATTTTCGCTAGCGCGTAGCTTTGAGTAGAGTTTGGCATTTTCGATCGCAATGGCTGCCTGGACTGATAGTAGATTCAGAATTTGTGATTTATCGGGTGTAAATGCCCCAGCCGCTATTTTATTTTCTAGATACAGCACGCCGACCAGCTTAGTTTGATTCAGCAGCGGCAAACAGAAGATAGATTGAGTTTTATTGTGCTGAATGTATGGATCATTGATAAAATTACCTTCACGAGTCGCATCATTTAAGATGACACATTTATGAGTACGGATGACATAGTTAATAATTGATTCAGGCAGGTTCTTTGCCGTTGGAATCGCTTGCAGGACTTGCGTAGCCCAGATATTCTCACCATCATTTAGCTCACTAGAAGCCTCAATCACCCATTCTCCTAAGTTTTCCAAAATCAAGAACCCTGTTTGCGCGCCAGCATTTTCGATTAATATCTTCATCAAGGAACGGAGCAACTGATTCAGTTCAAGTTCACTCGAAATCGCTTGTGATGCTTTTATCACCGCCGCTAAATCAAAAGCCATATCTGAGCTGTTAGAGGTAGTTCCAGAAACTGTACGGATTGGCGTGTAAGCCATACCCGATGGCTGAGGAAATAGCTGTGGATAGCGAGTTTCTAAATCTTTGACCTTCGCAGTTGCTCCCCAGCGCTCGTAGCAGTAGTAGGCTTCTTTCATGTAGGTTTGGGCAATCTTTGACCGACTGCGCTCTAGATAAAAATTGGCGGCTAACTCATAAGCTAATGCCTCTTCTTGAATAAATTTGTTTTCAGAAGCGCCAGATATGGCTCGTTCATAAAACTCCTCGGCTTCAAGAACCTGCCCTAAGACTCGTGCTTTCTCTGCCTCGACCAGATAAAATTTGTGCAGATAATTCATTGGGGCATGATGCGCCCATTTCTGCATCTTTTCCTGGTTGACGTTCACGCGATTTAGCCAATCCTCTTTTTCGGAGTTTGAAGCATTGTCCAATATTTTCAAAAGCACTAGAGAATTATAGAAATGGAATAGAGGCACAGCTATCATCCCTATTACACCGTCTAAATACTCTTCTGTCCGCTCGGCATTTTTTGCGGCTTGAAGGAAGTCCCCAAACAGATAACAGAGGATAAGTTTGCTTAAAAATACGTAGTTAATTGCGTTTCTGTCATTCGCCTCAAGATGCAGGGGCAGCAATTTCTCCTCGTTGTAAGCGTTCCCAACTAAACTAGTTTTAGTTTCAGCACTACCTATCAAATTCAAGACTAGTTGTTGGAAGATTTTATTATAATAAAAGGCTGCTGCCTCCCCCTGCCCAATTTTCTCTATGGCAGTACCATAGGTTTCCATCTCCAGTGCAAGTGCCGTCAGTTCCTTCCCAATGACATAGGAATGTTGACAGGCGAAACATACACAATAGGCAGCAAACTCTAAATCTCCGTTTTCCAGTCCGCTTTGATATCCCTCTTGCAACAGTTTTAAGGTTTCCCTAATATGCTCTTTCCAATGTCTGATTGATAGTTCAGCTACAAAGAAAGTCTTAGCCTTAAGTTCGTTGGAATTGAACCGATCCAAAAGGCTTAAAGCCAATTCGCCAAATTGATACCCGGCTTCAATGTCGAGTACTACTCCACACAAAATAAGTCCGTAGACAGCATAAGCATAGGCAGACAAGGGAGCATTTCCATGTTTAACAGATAAATCAACCTGTTTCAACACAATCAGCAAAAACAGTTTAGGAGCGGTTTTATAGCTAGCAGAAACTACCTTTGATAGGATATGCATGACTGCCAAATTTTCAGGGTCTTCCATTATTGGCAGGTCTATTAAATTATCAATTCTCTTCCCGACTAAATTGGAGCTTGTTTCCTCCAATGCAAGTTGAATATCCAACTGGCGAGGCGCATCAGGAAACTCCATCTCAAATGCTTTCAGAACAACTAGCGCAGTATTTACTGCTGAGAGTTGTTTGCTCTGCGCGATAAAGGCTTGAATCCTGACTTCATATACTTTTACTTTGTCCAGCAGCGTTAAAGCTTGTTGCAAGACAACATTAGCCAATTGCTCCATCTGTTCAAAATCACCACTCAGATAAGCTGCCTCCGCTGCTTGTGAGTGCAACGTTAAGGTAAGGTCATACTTACTCTGCCAACTCTCTGCACTGAGGAGTTTAAGCCCCACCATGAAATACTTGAGAGCCACTTCATAAGCTGTTGCTGCCAAACCTTTCTGACCTGCGATTAAATTTAATCTGGCAATTTCATTTCGTTCTGCTTGATCGGTAATCAGCTCATTCCCATGATTGAGATGCTCCAGGATCTCAAACAACCGCTCTGATCCTCGCTCTTGTGAAGTTTTTTCGAGTAGATTACGCCCAATTTGTAAGTGAAAAACTTGTTTCTGCGACTCGTCGATTAAAGCATAGGCAGCTTGCTGCACGCGATCGTGCAGGAATTTATAATCCTGAACCAATAGTTGTTCATCTGACTCAGAGAGCGGTACAATTAAACCAGACTGAACGGCTGTCACTAGTTCCAGGTAAACTTCGTTTGCTAAGCTTTCATAGATGATAGAGAGGGTGCTTAAGTCAAAATCAGGCCCGACACAAGCTGCAAATTGTAAAACCTGTTGTGTCGCTGGAGGCAGTTTTTTCAGTTTTCCCAGCATCAGCTCTACTACATTATCAGTAATGTCCTCGCCTTCAATCTGAGTGATATTCCATTGCCAACTAAGATGCTCAACGTCAAAGCTCAGCAGGTTCTCTGTATATAGGGTTTTAAGAAACTCATTGGCGAAGAAGGGATTTCCACCTGTTTTTCGCAGCACTAATTCTGCAAGTGGACTGACAGTACTGATGTCACTGTGTAACGTGTCGGCAATCAGTTGGGCGATCGCGTTCAGCCCCAGAGGTGCTAATGTAATTTTACTGATTGTTGCTCCCTCTTTTTGGAGTCCTTCCAGCGTCATCACCAATGGGTGAGATGGATTAACCTTGTTATCTCGATAAGCCCCAATCAGCAACAAGTGTTGAGTATCTGCACCTGTCATGATTAACTCAATTAACTTGAGTGTTCCCGAGTCTATCCACTGAAGATCGTCCAGAAAGATTACTAAGGGATGTGACTCTGAACAACACACCCGAATGAAGGTCTTAAAAACACGATTAAAGCGGTTCTCAGCTTCTGTTGCTCCAACTTCTGGTACAGTCGGTTGCTTGCCAATCAGTAACTCAACTTTTGGTAGCACATCAATGATGAGTTGTCCATTGCTTTCTAAAGCTGTGAGTAGGCGCGCTCGCCACTGTTGCACCTGGACATCTGGTTCACTGAGCAGTTGTTGCACCAACTTTTGCAAGGCATCTACTACAGCGCTGTAGGGGATATTGCGCTGAAGTTGATCAAACTTACCAGAGATAAAATAGCCGTGCTTTAGAGTGATAGGCTTATAGAGTTCTTGCACTAACGCTGATTTGCCAATGCCAGCATAGCCGCACACTAGCACCATTTCGACCTTAAATTGAGAATTTTCTGCATTCCCTATTCCTGCTACTCTGTCAACCGCCGCCAATAATGCTGCAATTTCTGCTTCTCGTCCATACAGTTTTTGGGGAATTTGAAACTGATCGGAAACGTCTTGCAGTCCCAGTTGAATGCGATCAATCTGACCTGTTTCTGTGAACTGGCGAAGACAGGTTTCTAAATCTGCTTTGATGCCCCAGGAACTCCGATAGCGATCTTCCACGTTTTTTGCCATCAGTTTCAAAACAATGTCTGAAACGGATCTGGGGATCGTGATATTTAGTTCATGAGGGGGAATCGGCGGTTTGGCAATGTGGCAATGGACTAGCTCCAGAATGTCTGTTGCGGGAAACGGCAACTGTCCGGTTAGCAGTTCGTAGAATGTTACACCCAGAGAGTAGAAATCAGTTCGGTAATCAAGCATTCGGTTCATCCGTCCAGTTTGCTCTGGAGACAAATAGGCGGGGGTTCCTTCTAAAACATGAGGGCTTTTGAACGTTGGGTTCGTGCGCTTAAATTGGGTGGCAATCCCAAAGTCAATAATTTTGACAATACCAGTATCGGGATTGAAAACGATGTTTCCAGGATTGATATCTTTATGAATGACGTTGGCGGTATGGATTCTGCCCAGAATCTCTGTGATATCAATCGCAAGCCGCAGAAAAGCCGACAAAGGCATAGGGCAAAAGTCCGGGTGCTGCATCCATTGCTCTAGGGACTCTCCGCCAAAGTCTTCCAAAAGAATAATGAGCGATTTCTGATAGTCCTGTTGACTGTATGCCTTGATCACTCCTTCCAGATTAAGGGAGCGGGTGATTTCATACTCCCGTAGATAGCGGGTTAGTTCAGACGAAGTTGGATAGTCTTGCTTGAGTGCCTTGACCACGACCGCCAGGGTATCTCGTACCCTAATGCCCCGGTACACCAAAGACGCTGAACTCTCATAGATTTGGCTATGGATGACAATTCCGGGCAGGGCAATCATTGAACTCTCTCATGATGCGCGTCATCAGCCATGTCACAAACCATATTGATCACCACAGAAATCGAAAAATCGAGACGCTCCGGCAAATCAGCGAACATTTCGGTTGTGTTGCAAAGAAAAATGGTAGTCTGGTACATGTAGTAAAAATACCTACTGTCGCTCGCCCAGCCCACCTTGTCCATGAACCCAAAGCACCCCTTTAAGTGGCATCATTTCCAATCCTATATCATCCTCCTATGTGTTAAGTGGGAAAAAGCGGTATCCACTCAGTTACCGACACAACCCTCAATCTTGCGTATGCGCCTGTCTGAGTCTGTTGTCACTTCTATGTCTCCTTGGCCTGGAATCTGGATAATCCTGAGCCAATGTTAATTATGAGTTTCCCCCTAAGTCTTGACAAGACCAGATAGACAAGTTTAGCGGGAACTTAAGCAACTGTTTGAAATGCTTAACATTTTCGTATGTGTTGATAGTCAAAGCGCGTTGGGGTGAAAGCCCTCTCAGGCGACTCTAAATCCGGCTCTGCTTGTGAATCGTAAAGTTTTTCCAGGTCAAGTTTAAAAGCACTGAACTTAAGCGGCATTGACTAATCGGCGGCAATAGCGCTGCTAGTGCCTCTATCCATATTCACACTGTATCACTTTTGTCAAGACCGAGTAATGGACTGGCGCTCTAGAGTCCTCGCACTCGGGCTCTAGACAAATATCGCAGAAAATCTTAAGTGCCCACTTAAATTATCTATCTTGTCTTGTGAAGACAAGGAAAGCTCAACACTCAGCAATTTTCATTATGAGAATAGGGAAGCTTGAATCACCAAAGTAGCTTCGACGAAATAGTGCTTTTATGGTGCGAGTCTTAGCCCATTTACTCCATATTCCTCATAGGCTTGCTTCCAGCCTGTGATTGACCCTCGTCATACGTCTAGAATTGTTTGAATTTCATCATACAAGTAACCGCTGACTTACCAGCTTAACCCCCAATGCTTTCTTTACCTCACGACCATCAGCACGCAGGGCAATAAAATCTTGTAATTGTGCGATCGCGTACTCGCGTTGCGGTTTGCGCTTCGCTTGAAGTGAAATTAAAAAGTTTTGGCGGTTGCCCCAATACTCCCACTGGGAGTGTGGTGGTTTGTAAATGCTGGCTTAACAGCTTATTAAAGAGCCTGTTTTACTGTTCGCTCCATGCGCGTTCTACAAGGTAAAATAAAATTACGATGAACAGCACCAACCAAAACCAAGTCACGGGCGGTTCACTCAAAAAGAGGATGGCTAGGATAAGGAATTCTAAGACAATCCAAACAATCCACGAGATGTAGGACATATAAATCTTTTTGGGAGGTGTCGCTATTTGTCGAGTGCCAAATTATTTGACCAGTTGTCGAGTGCGAAATTATTTGACCAGTTGCCAAATTTATGTCAGTGAAGATGAAATAGAGTCACCTAAAGAGTGTAGAGGGCTTTGTCTTTGTAACGAGCGCTATTAGTAGTAGAGCGCACATGTCACTTGCCCTGTTCTGCTCTGGGGCGACGATATCGGCTATTGCTGACAAGTGCGAAGGTTCTAGGCTGATAAATACACACAAGAGTTGTTGGGAAATAAGAATCATCATGTGAAACAATAGATGTCTCCCTCAGGTATCCCAATTTAGGCAGCATCCAAATAGAAGTTCCAAAGCCCTGCCGCAATCAGCATCAGTCGGTCATCAAAATCAGCTACACGATTTCTGTAAACGACTGCAACCGAATTGTACCTTTTCACTCCGGCAAAAGCGTTTTCACACAGTACACGTTCCCGACTGAGTGCCTGGTTTTCTTCCTTCTGCGCCTGAGTCAATTCTCCTCCTCTCGGCTTTTTGTGACCAATTCGAATGTTGACATACTCATTCTGTAATCCCTGAAATCCCAAATCGACTTCAATCGGCACTTCGTCAGGAATCGCTGCCGCCAACTCTTCCTCATCTAACAATCGCTTGTCATGCACCTTGCCTTCACGGGCTTTGCTTAACACCAATACTCGCTTGTGCTCATCCACACCCGCGAGGTGTTTGCGAGTAGGTCGCCGCTTTTTTCCAGAGTAGTTCTCATAAAGCCGTTGTCGATCCTGGGGACGTTGAATCGGTCTTTCTGTCCCATCAATCATCACCCGTCTGACCGCGGGAAATCGCTCCACAAACTCGTCAATGCTGCGCAACTTGCGCTCTGGCAATGCTGACTTGTGTCCCCGAGATGAATTCTGGGATAACACGGACAGCCCACGCCAGAGGGTATCTGTCGGTCAATAGAGAAAAGCATGTTGTAAAGGGCTGTCCGTGTTATCCCGAGAAATTGTTGCCCAACGCACTTTCCAGCACAGGTAAGAGACGATGCGTCCACTCATGCGCCTGAGAACGGTCAAAGTTAAACAAGACACTGGCCAGGTCGAAGGTGGGATAGCACTTGCAGTAGAACAAGCTGTAAACCAACTTGTCTGCCATCGTCTGCAAAGTGGCTTTACGTCCTCCACCAGGGGCTCGTTTACGAATCACCTCTGGGGTCGCTAAACTTTGCCAATACGCTTGGGCAAAACTGGGCAGCAGGGCAACAATTTCTCGTAATAAAGCGGACAGCCCTTAACAACACGCCTTTCTAGAGGAGCCGACAGATACCCTAAACGAGGGCTGTCCGCTTTATTACAGAATCATCTCGGGGGCATCAAATGCTTTACGGTTTAGCCCAGTTAGGGCTCGTAACAGACGGTCTTGTTTGAGGATGCGCTCCAAGTCCAACATCTTTGACTCCCCAGTTGCCTACAGCATTGCTCTATTCTCCCTTATTTCCCAACAAGTCTACAGAAAAATAATTTGTCAACCGGTCAGATAATTTGGCAAGCGACACCCCGGCAGCTACTTACGAAAATGTTAAGCAGTTCAAACAGATGCTTAAGTTCGCGCTAAACTTGTCTATCTGGTCTTGTCAAGACTTAGGGGGAAGCTTATAATTAAAATTTGTTATGAGGATTCAAATTACAGTCCAAGGAAACATAAAAGTGACAACAGACTCAGACAGGCGCATCCGCAAGATTGAGTTATGTCCTACCCAGTCCTGCACGCCACACTAAAGCCTTATGAAAACAGTCTTCCAATCTCTGCATCAAGCCTGTTTACAACCCTGCTATGATGATCTCAGCCCCCTATGACTTGGGTTACCGCGTTAAACATGTTATCCAAAATGTTTGAGCGTGAATTTCAGGAGCGGCTCAACTTATTCAACCTGACCTAAACTCACCGGGAAATGCTGTGTTGTCTCTGGCAAGAGAAGGGGTTAGCTGTATCAATTATCAGTGGTAAACTTGACCAAGCCATACCTAATTTTAGGCTCTCCTGGGTATTAAGTGATAAACAATGTATTAGCATATTCTGAGTCATTTTTTCTGGCGCTTACCCTGGGCGCGGATGGAGAAACGAGGACGGATTTACCGGGAGCACGATCCCCGCGATCGCCGATGAAGGCGTAGCTGGCTCAAGGCAGAAGGCAAGTAACTAGAAGAAGTATTGCCCCAGCTTACCGTTGAAGTCCGGGAGCAAGCCCTGAAGTAAATTTCACCGCCAGAGCGCCAACGAGTCTCCCAATTAGTGAATTGGGCAATTGCTAATCTTTCCTAAAAACTTCTATTGCCTTCTCTAATAACATGTGGAGTCTTGTTAAATTGAAATATTATGGGTTTCCAGTCGCTCAGATTTCTATAGATGCCTGCTCCTGTAAAGTTGGGATTTGCTACGTAGAACTCCAGGTTTAGACACTAGTGTGAACACCGTACTTAAATTCTCTTTAAAAGTTGCAATCGGTGGCGCTTGCGTGGCGGCAATCTTTCGCTACAGCCACTTAGATCAGAACCTCATTTATTACCCAGCTTTGGGATACCTGAGCATGATGACACCGACTTCTGGAGGGGTGCTTCAGGCTGGATGGTCGCGATTAGCTGGGGCATTCTTGGGTGGAGTAGTGGTGGCTTTAGCCTTGACTTGCCTGAACGACAATCCCGTGATTGCAGCACTTTGCTATATTGCGACCCTGCTCTTGTGTGAAGCGTTGCAGTGGCAGGGGTTTCTCACTGCGACAATCCTGTTTCCCATCATGTTCATCGATCCAACTCACGGTCAGTATCCCTGGCACTATGTCTATGACCGAGTTCGATACAACTCCTGGGGAGTGTTGATTGGCCTTGTGGTGATGGCCTACTTTTGGCCAGACAAGCCAAGAGTGACTTTATCTAATCATCTAACGCAGATTCTGCGTGACACCGATCAGGGATTTCAAGCGATCGTCTGCGGTCACCTGGGCCGAGAACTATCAAGCGCCGAGATCGAACAGCACCTCAACCAGATGCAAACGCTGATCCAAGAAAGTCAAAGCCTTCTAAAAGATTTATCATACGGGCTCTCCGGGGATTGGTTTATCCAAGATAACTGGAGCGAACTGATTGCTGCCCAAGAAAGACTGGTGCGCTATTTATCCCGGATGAGGCAGACCTTCAGTTCGGAGGGAGACAATCGTCTGTGGGCTCAACATTCCGCACTATTAACACATCTGGTTGAGCAAGTTTCTGTTGTTTGTACGACGCTTATAAATCTTGTCCCCTCTCGTCAGGCTCTTCAGCCGGGGCTCGATATCCCACCTCTATCCCAGGATATTGCAGCTATTAGGGAGCAAATTCGACAACTTAGAACAACTCAGGATTTCATGGCGTTACCTGGGTCAGACATCCTAAGATTTTATGCGTTTTTAGACGCTCTGACCAGCTTTACCGAGGAGTTGCAGCAATTAGGACCGCATTTGCAGAATCGCCAAATTGTGAACCGAAAACAGCGTCGAATCGGATTGAGTTTTCGGCTCCACCCGATCCAGGGTGACACCGTTAAGAAACATATAAGAGCCGGACTGGCGCTAGGAATTACCGCAGCACTAGCCAAATATTTTAGTTTGTTTGACATCAAACAGTGGGGTCTGTTTGTTGCCTTAGTGGCAATGGCTTTGATGCAGACCGTCTGGGGCATCACGATTAACACGGCCAGGATTATCACGCTCAGCCTTGCCCTAGCATACTCCTCCTGTTATCTGCTGATGAGGACGTTGGGAACCAATCCCGTGGCGATCGCTATAGAGCTTTTTGTGATAGCTTACCTCGGCTCGGTATTAAAACTCAATGCTGGATTTCAAATCAGTTCTAAAAATGCGCTTGTCCTGATGATTTTAATTTCGCCTGTTAGTCCAACCCTCTATGTAGATCTATGGAATGTCTTCAAAAATTGTTTGGCCGGAGTTGGTCTAGCTTTGCTGATTTCTCGCCTGTTTTGGCCCGCTACTACTCCTCAAAAAGTCGAACTTAGCATCCGCCAAACCTTCACTCAAATGGGGCAATTTTACCAAGCCCTGGCTGACAACTATTTGCAAGGTGCTGCCACTACTGATGTAACATCATTGACTCAGTCCATTCAACAGTCGATTCAAAGTCAAGTTTCACTACAGGCATTTACTGCCCAAGAGGTTGTAGACGACGCAATGGTTGCCCAAACACACCAGACGTGGAATTTTATCGTCGGTTATGAAAAAAAAATCCTAGACAATCTCGTGTCCTTACAGGATGCTATTCACGCTCACGACTCAGGCGAGGTCGCCCAAATCTTGTTCCTAGAACTGCAAGAAGTAATTCGACTGACGGCTCAGGCGTTTAAGGATTTAGGAGCAGCAGTGGGATCTGAGGTTTCCCAACAGGAGTTTTCCGAACTGTTGGCGGCTGTTGATGTTGTCAGCCAGCGCCTCGAACACCTCAGAACCCAAGGGGAAAGCAGGCAGTTTTCCCTAGATGCAATAATTGCTTTTTCTAGTGTCATATTACAGATGAAGGAAATTATCGAGAACTTGAATCAAATGTCTCAGGGTTTGCCTTCATCTTCTTGGCTCAGCTCTAATTCCACATCTGCTGTTTAGCGGAGCTGTAGGAAACTGCATATAGCGGCATAAACAGAACTTTACAATGAGTAATAAACCGCTGGAGTTGCGTCTCAATCTAAATCATGGCATACTCATGTACAAGCAGCCTGTACATATTCAACAACCAGAAGAATTATAATTAGCATCCTTACTCAAAAATGACCGAAGAAAAACATATTTCGACATCCCCTTCAGTTAAAGCGATTCAGAATGACATCGGCGAAAAAGATGGCAGGGCTGACACTGAAACTAAAGATACCGGGAATGGCTTTCGTAAAACAGAAATGCTCCTGCGAACTCCACCTAATAAACTGCCAGACCCCCCGCCCAAGAATATCCCCTTTAACCTGAAAAGCTTGGCCCTATTGGTTCTGTTAGGCGGTCTTGGGCTTTGGGCTTTCTTCTGGCGGATACCTGTAAAATATGTGGGTCAAGGGGTGATTGTCGTCCCACTCAAAGCAGTACAGTTAGATTCCCGTTCCGCCGGACAGGTGATTGACGTGTATGTCAAAGTTGGGGACAAAGTCAAACCAGGTCAGGTGGTAGCCAAGCTCGATTTGCCACAACTGCGCCAGCAAATTCAGCAGGATGAGAATAACGTCCTGGAGCTGGAGTCTCAAAGAAAGATTGTTGATGCGACCCAGAACGAGAAAAGTGCTAATCAGATTCGGCAAATCGAAAGGCAGCGTTTAAGCCTGGAAGCTAACCTCAAAGGACTCCAACAACTGGACAGGCTTCTAACAGAAAAGATAAAAAGCTATAAATGGTTGGTTGAACAAGGGGTGATTGCTCCGCTCAGTACTCAGGTTACTTCCCTAGATAGCGGTATCCAGTCCAATCGCGTCCAAATCGCCAATCTCTACCCCCAACTTGCGGATCTGGTGGTTCAAGAACGGCAAATTCGACTTCAGGATCAGCAAGCTGACTACCAGCGAGACAATCAAATTGACGACCTCAAGCGCCAAAGAAAAGTGTTAGAAGCTCAGTTGTTCCAAGATAGTAAAGTCCTCAGTCGATATACCGGCACAATTTTGGATCTGTCGATGACTAGCGGGCAGTATATTAGTGCAGGAACTCGTCTGGGAACCATTGACCAACCGGATGGTAAGCACCCGCCGATGAGGGCGATTACCTTCTTTACGGTGGGAGGAGCCAAACGCATCTTTCCTGGAATGAAAATTGAAATTACACCCAACATCGATTACCGTCGACGCTTTGGTGGTATTGTCAGCCGAGTAATTTCAGTGTCTAAGTTACCGTCCACACCCGAAGACATTTCCCGCACGACGGGCAACGACCAACTCGCACAGCAGCTGGTGGCGGCGAAAGCAGTGATCCGAGTTGACTCTGTCCTCGAGCAAGACCCTTCCACCTACACAGGCTTCCATTGGACCATTTCTAAGGGGCCAGGGATTCCGATCCGGCAAGGGACAACAACCCAAGTCTGGATTACCGTTGAGAAGCGTACACCGATTGACTGGGTGATTCCAGGGCTGCGGAAACTGACTGGCATCTACTGACCGATAAATTCTTCAGTTTCCCTGACAACTCATCGCTCATATTATCAATAAACCCACATTCCGCACCTAGTACTGTCACATAGGTAAAAATGTTAGGTGTTTTTTAGATAAACGTAATGTTATTCACTCAAATTCGTGCCTGCCGACCCCATGACAACTCCTCTGTCCTCTGTCCACCGTAGACGCGGTATTATCCTCACTGATAGCGGATTTCAGAAGTTGCAGGATGCCCAGGTTACTTATGATCGCTTTGGTTATCGTCAGAGCTTGGAGCATCTTGGTGAGCTGAGTCAGCTTTCACGCCGCACTGTTGCCAAAATCCTCAATCGTACAGAAGCTGTTGAGCAGCGTACCCTCAAGCAGTTCTTCCTGTCCTTCAAACTCCAGCTTGAGCCAGATGACTACACTTACCCAGAACTTTCTGCTCCAGAGACTGCCTCAACGCCTCGTGTAACCCATCAAGACCTTCAAGAAGCAATTGCCATCGGCACCTTTTATGGGCGGCAGCAGGAGTTATCCACACTGAAGCAGTGGATTGTCCAAGACCGCTGTCGTCTGGTTACCCTTTTAGGCACTAGAGGAATTGGTAAGAGTACCCTGTCAGTGAAACTGATTAAGCAGATTCAAGGGCAGTTTGAGTTTGTGGTGTGGAAAACGCTATTCAATGGACCGCCATTGTCTAAGTTGCTGAATGAACTCATCTCCTTCCTGTCACAACAACAGGAGACCTACCTGCCAGAATCTGTGGGGAGCGGTCTGTCCACACTGCTGAAGTACCTGCACCAGCATCGCTGCCTGCTAGTGTTAGACAACGTGGAAGCATTGTTTGTAAGCAAGAAAAGACCAGGGGTTTACCAACCAGGCTATGAAGGATATGGAGAGTTGTTCCAACAAGTGGCAGAAATCGCTCACCAAAGCTGCTTAGTGTTGACCTCTCGTGAGAAACCCAAAGAGGTGAAGCTACTTGAGGATTATTCGGTTGCTGTGCGTTGCCTACAGTTGTCCGGCCTGAGCCTTGAGGCAGGGCGTGCCTTAGTTGAGCAAAAAGGTCGCTTTTCCGGTTCTGAGGCAGACTGGCAAGGATTGATTGAGTACTACGGGGGCCATCCTTTGGCATTGCAGATCGTAACTCCCCTGGTGCTAGATTACTTGGATAGAGATTTAAAAAAGTTTGTGGCTCAACTGCAACAGAGGCAGTTGGTGTTTGCCGATATTTACGACCTATTAGAGCCGCAGTTCAGCCGCTTGACGGAGTTAGAACAGCAGGTGATGGATTGGTCAGTGGTGGAACGGGAGTCGGTATCGTTGGACACCTTGCAGTCGCATTTAGTTCCGGTCGTGCTGCCTGGGAAGTTGTGGGACGCCCTAGATGCGCTTGGGCGCCGCTCCCTGATTAAGAAAAACGGGACTCAGTTTACGCTCATACCCGCCGTAATGGACTGTCTGACGGAGTGGTTAGTTGAGCAAGTCAGTGAGGAGATTGTCAATCAAACACCAAAGCATTTGAAGCATGTGGCACTGTTGCTGGTGCAGGGCAAGGAGTATTTGCAAGAGATGCAGCGACGGTTAATTCTCATACCTTCGGTGGAGCAGTTGCTTGCGAAACTAGGGAGTGCCAAAGCAATTGAGCAAAGGTTACGGGAAATGCTAGTGGAGTTGCGGCAGGATCACCCTGCCAATCAAGGTTATGCAGTAGGGAATATTCTGAACCTGCTGATTCATCTGGGAGTGGAGTTGCGGGAATACGATTTTTCGCAGATGCAGGTCTGGCAATCCGACCTCCGGCAAGCAAATTTGTCTGGTGTCAATTTCCAGTCATCGGACCTAGCGAAGTCGGTTTTTGCCGAAACCTTAGGCGGTGTGCTGTCGCTAGCATTTAGCCCGGATGGCAAACTCTTGGCGACGGGTGATGTAGATGGTCAGATTCGTTTATGGCAGGTGGTGGATGGTCAACCACTTTTGACGTTTCGAGGGCATTGTGGTTGGGTCTGGGGAGTTAGCCTCAGTCCGGATGGTCGAATCCTAGGAAGTTGCGGTTATGACTCTCTAGTGAGGTTGTGGGATGTCTCCAGCGGGGTCTGTCTAAGATCTTTGCAGGGACATGCCAGTACAGTATTGACGCTTACCTTTAGTCCCGAAGGTAAAACTCTGGCGAGTGGCAGTGATGACTCCTCGGTTCGGCTGTGGGATGTGGGGAATGGGCAGTGCCTCAAAGTGTTACACGGTCACACCAGTGGAATCTGTTCAGTCAGCTTCAGTCCGGATGGTAGAACTCTGGCGAGTGGCAGTAAAGACGAAACTGTTCGGTTATGGGATGTGCAGCACGGACAGTGCTTGAAAGTGTTGCACGGTCACACCGATCAAGTCTTGTCAGTCACCTTCAACCCGGATGGTCAGACCCTAGCTAGTGGTAGTAAAGACCAAACTATTCGGTTATGGGATGTGCAGAACGGGCAGTGCTTAAAGGTGTTGCACGGTCACACCGACCAAGTCTGGTCGGTAACTTTCAACATGGATGGTCAGACTTTGGCAAGTGGGAGTTTTGATTCCTCAGTTCGGTTATGGGATGTGCGGGATGGGCAGTGCCTGAAAGTGTTGTACGGTCACACAAGTGCGGTTCTTCCAGTTAGCTTTAGTCCGGATGGTCATATTTTGGCGAGTGGCAGTAGGGACCAAAGCGTTCGACTGTGGGATGAAAAAACAGGGGTCTGCTTCAGAAAATTACAGGGTCACACTAGTGAGGCCAGCTCAGTCAGCTTTAGTCCAGATGGTACAACTCTGGCGAGTGGGAGTTTTGATTCCTCAGTTTTGTTATGGGATGAAAAGACAGGGGTTTGCCTAAGAACGCTGCACGGTCACACTGATAGGGTCTGGTCGATCGCCTTCAGTCCAGATAGTAAGACCCTGGTGACTAGCAGTGATGACCGAACCCTTCGGTTATGGGATGTCGAGACAGGAATCTGTCTAAGAGAGTTGCACAGTCATACTAGTGGGGCCCGCTCGGTCAGCTTCAGTCCAGATGGTAGAACTCTAGCCAGTGGCAGTAATGACCAAACCGTTCGGTTGTGGGATGTCGAGACAGGGGTCTGCCTGAAATCCTTACACGGTCACACTGAGGAGGTTTGGTCAGTCAGCTTTAGTCCAGATGGTAGAACTCTAGCCAGTGGCAGTAATGACCAAACCGTTCGGCTGT